>JACQVI010000006.1 GCA_016209795.1 Ignavibacteriota bacterium | reverse complement strand
GATTTTGCTTTCCATTTTGACTTAGAGTGTGTTGTAATACCTCGTTCACCAAGTATCGGTTTGCAAACCAGTAGAATCTATCGGAATATCTGCCTGAGAATTTCAGTTGACGATCAGTTATCGATGCCCAGTCTGACGAGGGGTGGATGCGTTCAGAGACTTCCCGATAAAACTCTGTGCCTTTAATTGGATATGCGACTGTGGTTAGAAATGTATCAGCATTCGTGAGCTTGAGATGATAAACCGTATCTTCGATATCTGATATCTCTTCGCCAGGGTAGCCGAGCATCACGAACAGCCCCGTTTGAATGCCGTATTTTTTTGCCAGCTGTGTGACTTCTCGAATTTGCTCTACAGTGACTCGTCGCTGCATCGCATCGAGAATACGTTGAGAGCCGCTTTCAGATCCGTACCAAATGCGAAATGATCCAAGCTCTGCCATTTTCTGCAGAATATCTTCATTCAAACGATCGGCGCGGGATATGCATTCGAACGGTATTCGGATACTTCGTCGTTTCATTTCCTCATAAAATTCATGAAACCATTTATGGTTGATGGTGAACACATCATCAGCAAACCAGAGCATATCGGGCTTATAACGCTCAATGAGCAGTTGGATTTCATCAACAACGTTCTTGACGGAGCGGCGGCGATGTGTTTCGCCGAACACTGATCGGCTACACCATGTACATGTATACGGACATCCACGTGCGCAAATCAAGGAGACTGAGCCCATACCATGATGTACTTTCCAAGTATTGATGTATGCTGAAATGTCAATCGTTTCCCTATCTGGGAGAGGAATTGAATCTAAATCTGGAATCAATGAACGAAGAATAGTGCGACTAATAGTTCCATCTTCATTCCGGAAGACAATGCCAGCAATTGTATTCAATGGCTTTTTGTTAATCATCGCTGGAAGAAGTTCCTGTAGTGTAGCTTCACCTTCTCCAATGACGGCAACATCAGCTCCGAAGCGGATATAATGTTCAGCGTACTCAGGAACATCTGGTCCGCCAACGATCACAGTGCAACCTTTCGATTTGCAATACGCTATCTGCTCCAGAACGCTTATTTTCGTCATGAGGTTCGAATAAATGCCTACAATCGAGGGCCGTACCTCACCGATGTAATAGTTAAAATCGGATTTGTGTTTAAACGTGGTATCGTAAACATTAACATCAAAACCTTTTGCTTTCAGATAGGCAGAAAGGTAAAGAATACCGAGCGTAGGATAGGGTTTCATGATCCGTTTTTCGGCTTCATCTTCGTACAGAAAATAACCGTGTGTGAGAAGTAAATCCATTACCTGATTTTAGATTTCACCAAGACGAATCTTATTGTTTTGAAAGTACGTGTCTATAATTTTTAAAAGCGAAGAACAATGTTTTCCAAAAACTCCGGCGTTCACTTTTCCAGTACACATAGAAATACACTAAGCCAAACCATATTATGAAGAAGATATTCGGCGGCAGTTTGATGAGTTTTTTGATGATTGAGAATGTCCATGGCAACAGTACCGCTGTTTGAAAAAACTTTTGAAGATTCTCAAGCTGATGGATATCATTCGTTATCAGCTTCGACTCAGTAAAAAATGATTTGGTCAGTTTTTCTGGATCAAAATCTTTATCAAGGAAACCTTGATCAATGGCATGCCGAGTTAAAGCTGTGCCTGGAAAAGGAAAAAACACAGAACACCACGGATAATCCGTTTTGATTGCGATATTAAGTTCGACTGTTGAAAAAGCGTCATCAAGTCTTTCACCAGGAAGTGCCACAATGTTGTAGGTACGAAAGGGGATGCCTGACTCATGAAGGTTCTTTGCAGCTTCTTTAATGTGTTTATCTGAAAGTTGCTTGACGAGAATACGATTGCGTAGCTCTTCGTTCCCTGATTCGACACCAAAGAACACGGATTGACAGCCACCTTCGGCAAGTCGAAAGGCATAATCACGATCTGAAGCGACAATATCTGCACGCACGAGACAAATGAAGGGTAAACCGACTTCATGCTTGTAACGGGGAAGAAACTCATACAACCACTTTTTACTCATCCCGAAAACATCATCAGCAAAATAGATGACACGAACCTCGGTTGAGCTTTTCAATTCAATGCACTCTTCGATTACTTTATCGATTGTTCTGATGCGAACATACTTTCCTTTCCCTTCGTAAATTTCCCTCATGGTATCTTCAAAACAAAAGCTGCAATGCCACGGACAGCCACGAGAAGTGATAACGTTACGCACACTTCGATCTAATTTGCCATTGAGAGAATCGTAAAGTGATCTATCCGGGAAAGGGTAGTCATCGAGATTGAAACGCAAAGATCGAAGGTCATTTTTGTACACTGTACCATTTTTAAACCAGATATTTGGAATGTCAGTAAGAGATTGCCTGGCATCAATGCGGTTCAGAAGTTCAAGTACTGATTCTTCACCTTCGCCGCGTAGGATCATATCAACACCCGTTTCTTCGATCACCTGAGGGAAAAATGTTGGATGGGCACCACCCAAGATAGTCGGAATGCCGTAATCACGTTTAATTGTTCTCGCCATCTCCACAGCCCATCGATGACTTCCGCTCATCGTTGAAAAACCGATGATATCAGGTTTAAGTGATTCAAGTTCACTTTGAAAATCAGTGATAGTTTGTCCTAACGTCAAACGACACTCATGATCCGATTTCTTGACCATAGCCGAGATGTACATCGGTCCAAGAAATTCGTAATCAATATTTTGGAGGAATAAGAGCTTTGCCATGGGATGTGGGTGCGTTATGCTCGATGTTTGGGGTTGGGCTTAGATGCCAGTGCATTTAATTGTGTCTTAAGTTGCGGCAGCGTTATTAGATGATATGCTGTCGCCGCAAGTCGGCGTAAGGCATAGCGATTTAACGACGAGGGGTGAGAAATCACGCTTTTCAAGATATCAAAACCTTGCCAGATACGGAACTTCTTGTGTGTTATCTTGTGAAGTGTTCGATAGAAATCAGGTACATACGGCCCTGAGAACATCAAATCGAGATCCTGACTCTCTACCCAATTTTGTTTTTCGCCCAGTTGCTGTTTGACATGTTCATAGAATTTTGTTCCAGGTAGTGGGTAAGAAACAGAAACTCCAATTTCATCGGGTTTGCAATCTTTTACCATCTTTAACGTCAGCTCGATATCCTCCCGGGATTCCCCGGGATAACCATACTGAAGGAAAAAGCCGACATGGATACCGTGCTGATGGAGAAGTTGTGTCGATTTATAAATTTGTTCGATAGTGATTCCCTTCTCCATCGCATCGAGGATTTTTTGAGAGCCGGATTCAGCACCTATCCAAACAGTTTGGCATCCAGAACTGGCAAGGTGGTCAATAGCGTTTTCCTTTAACAAAAGATCAGCCCTTGAAAGACATTTAAAAGGAATCTGAGCTTTGTGCTGTGTAACAAGATCAGCAAATTTGGTGATCCATCCCGGCTTTAGTCCGAAAATATCATCACAGAACCAGAGATGATCTGGACGATAGTTGGTTTTCAGCATCTTCATTTCTTCGATGACATTTTCTGGAGAGCGGGAATGATATACCTGTCCGTAGATAGGCTTTGCACACCAGTTGCAGTGGAAGGGACATCCTCGTGTTGTGACGATATTCATCGAAAAGTATCCATGACGATGCTTCCATAGTTGGCGATATTTCTCGGTGTCTACTAAATCACGAGCGGGAAAGTCAAAGGTATCCAGATCGTGGACAACATCTCGGCGGGGATTTTCTATAATCGATCCATTGTTCCGATAGGCTAAGCCTGATATATGTTCTAAACCATTCTTCGAAACTCCCGAAAGATGTTGTATGAGTTCAGAAAGGGTTAGCTCCCCTTCACCTACAATGACATAGTCAGCGCCATGATCGATATATTCTTTGATATGATCTGCTGCATCAGAGCCGTGAACAACAACGGTACATTCTTGCCCTTTTGCAAATCGGCTCATCGTAAACGCAGCCTTCCTCATACGACTCAGACACATTTTAGAGAGATAGTTAAAGTCGTCATCGTATATGACAACAATTTTTGGTTTGTGCATTTTGATATATGGAATGATATATTGCTCACGCTCGGCTAACATACTATCGAAGAGAATCGATGTAAAACCATGTTTACGGAGGTAAGCAGCGGCATAGAGTGTCCCGAGAGGTGCATAAGGCATCATAGCCTTGTACTCCTTACTGTCAAACTTCAAGAAATACGACTGTGTGAAAAGGATATCAGCCATAGTTCTGAAAGACTCTAATAAATTTCATTAAGCTTTCAGTCTTTAATTTAAGTTCCAGTTATTCCATGAGTATTTCATTCCTGTGAGCACTAAGACAACAGGTTCAGGATCGTCAAGTCGCTGTGTAAGTCTTGGCTTTTGCGTTAATAGCATAATAATGAAAAAGACAAGTATCATACGCTTAATCATTGTCTTTTTTACAACAGGTTCTTTTCTGTTAATTTTTGTTGATATAAAGAAAGTACCTTATCAGCAAAGTTGCCCACAAATGCACGAGATTCGTGCTTGCTGCACCTGAATATTCTTTCACGAGTAGCATTATCATATTGTGGATATCGTTTCTTCCAAATCTTTATCATCGATGTCATCAAGAATGTATCGAGCGTATCAACCCATGATCCAAAGAAGAATAGCTCCAGAACTTTCTGAATAAAGCTTGGTCGATTATTTCCTTCATACAGCTTAAAGGCAGAGTTTTGATAGTTGGGAAAGTAATTCTTGATCCAAGTATTTGCGTCAAGGTACTTGAGATAAAATTCAAGATTGTAAAGAGGCTTAAGATGGGCGATCTCGGTAGCTGTAAAGTAATTGTGATCGTCTAATGTTAAATTCTCAGCATCGACGTAGTAATTAAGGCAGAAGTATTTTTTCTGATTCAATAAGAACACTTTCTTAAAAAGGACGAGGAGTGTACGACAAATCCAGAGACGATTCGGTGCGGTGACAATAACATAATCAATATCACTTTTTGGATTTGCAACACCTTTCGATAAATCACCTGAGATGAATATTGCACGGACAAATGGAAATCGCTTAATGATGTGAGCAACAAGCTTCGCAATGATGAACCTCCTTCGTGCTATATGTTCACGCTCCAATCTGATTTTTGCCAAATCCTTTCCATTAAGAAGGGAGTAGTAACCATGAGATGTGATCAAGGAACCTCGATCAGTAAGTTCGTTTAACGTTGTGTACAGACGATCTGCTTTCAATGAGTTCTGTGGAAAAAGATAGAAAAGTTCATCCTTTGAGAGAGGGTGATCAAATATTTCATAATACAACAGCGTTCTTGCAATATGACGTTTGATTTCTGAAAATGACATGCCGTTGAGGATATTAATTTGATAATACAATAATTTACGCTTTTTTTTAGAGATTGCAAATACATGGAATCATCTTTTATTGTATTTGAAGTTCATAGAAGGATTTCCTATATTTTTTGCGTCACAACTTAAATTTTATGGCTTCGGGTATATCAGAAATACTTCGTTCAGAGCGAGCTAAGAAGGTATTTTTAGTTTTAGCACTTCTCCTCATTCTTTTCTTCATCTGTAACGATCTATTAATGCCGTGGTATGTTAATAGAGGAGAAATTATCGTCGTACCCTCAGTAATCGGTCTAACGCTTGAAGATGCAATGCGCTTATTAGATTCTGCCGGACTCGAAGGCAGAAAGGGAGATGTCCGAATGGATCGTGAGTTTCCTGAGGGGGTAGTCATTATTCAAAATCCTCCGGTCGGGCATAAAGTCAAAAAAGGTCGTCGGGTATACCTCACGGTAAGTGGTGGGGAGTCGATTGTCATTGTTCCAACTTTGCGAGGTCGCACATTACGGGACGCACAATTTGCTCTTGAACGTGAAGGACTAAAATTAGGCGCAATCGAATATCAGTTTTCTGATCAATTTCCACCGAACACAGTTATAGAACAAAAAGTAAACGCTGGTGCGACAGTAAAACGGAATACCTATATCTCGATTATTCTCAGTCAAGGCAAATCAAAAGAACAGATTACCGTACCAGATCTCACAGGGAAAACGCTGAGTGAGGCAGAGAGCATCCTATCGTCTACTGGACTTAGCGTAGGCAATATAACCTATGTTCAGTCTTCTGATTTATTGCCAAACACTGTTATTGAACAATACCCTAGAGCTCATGAATTAGTTGCTTATGGACAAGCTGTCGACCTGTTTGTTGTACAGGGTGGAGAAAAGAAAAAAGAAATCTTTGAATATTAGCCTTTGAGAGCAGATGAGAAAAACAATAACGATAGCTCCATCAATTCTTTCTGCCGACTTCCGAAATCTTGAGCGCCAGATCAAGCTTGTTGAACGAGGAGATGCTGATTGGATTCACCTTGATGTCATGGATGGGCATTTTGTTCCTAACCTTACTTTTGGTCCTATGATTGTTAAGGCAATTCGTAGGTTGACGAATCTTCCTCTTGATACTCATTTGATGATATCCAACCCAGAAATGTACATAGAGGATTTTCAAAGGGCAGGGAGTGATCGCTTGATTGTTCATATAGAAACTTGTGTCCACCTGCATCGCACTATCCAACGAATTAAAAAGCTTGGCATGAGTACCGGGGTTACATTAAATCCTTCTACTCCTGCCGTATCGTTAAAAGAGATCCTACCCTATATTGATCTCGTTTTAGTGATGACAGTAAATCCTGGCTTCGGCGGCCAGCAATTTATCCGATCCATGATAAAGAAAATTCGAGAAGTGTCAGAAATGATTTCTAAAGTAAATCCCAAGATTTATCTTGAAGTAGATGGCGGTGTTGAAGAATCAAATGCAGCAGAGCTTGTTCGTGCAGGAGCAACAGTGCTCGTTGCCGGCCACTCAATTTTTTCGAAGAAGAACATCCCTCAAGCAATACGCCGTCTGAGAACAGCTGCTTTCCGTTAAGACCCATCGCTGGCTTTGTCGTAGTTTTTCCTCGAAACTTGACAAATAGATAAAATTACCTTATATTTGTAGCGATATTAGGTATTATTCCTTTACAATTAAGGTTATCTAATAAATTTCCCTTTGTTATTAAGGATTCCTAGCATTGCTTGATGCAATAGACCTTAAAATACTGGATATTTTACAGAAAAATGGGAGAACCCGCAGAAATGATTTAGCTGCAATCGTCGAGCTATCTCTTCCATCAGTAAGTGATCGGTTACGGAAATTAGAAGACAGTGGCTATATCAAAGGCTACTATGCATACGTTGATCCTAAAAAACTTGGAAAGGATATCACGGCGTTTATCTTTGTTTCAATCGACTCTTCAAAACATTATCAAGGTTTTCTTGAGCATACAAACTCGACAGATGAGATTCTTGAATGTCATGCTATTACTGGTGAAGGATCTCACCTTCTCAAGATACGAACTGAGAACACATCGACATTAGAAAAGCTCTTAGCTAAAATACAATCCTGGCAAGGAGTAACGGGGACACGTACAAGTGTTGTACTTTCATCATCAAAAGAAACTACACGAATTAAACTTAACAATATAAAATAACTCTAAAAGGAGAAAACAATGCCTGCTATACGTAACGTCGCTAAAGTGTCTACAGATAAAGTCTTTAAGACGCTTAGAGACAACGATATTAAAGTAATCGATTTACGATTTTGTGATTTACTTGGACAGTGGCAACATTTTTCTGTGACGAGGAATGAGTTTGATAAAGATGCCTTTGAAAACGGTGTAGGCTTTGATGGATCGAGTATTCGAGGATTCCAGCGCATCCATGAAAGTGATATGGTGTTGGTTCCCGATCCTAATACATATTTTGTAGAACCTTTCACATCCACTCCCACCTTAAGCATCATCTGCAATGTGAAGGACCCTGTTACCGGAAAGCCATATTCTCGCGACAGCCGCTATATTGCTGCCAAAGCGGAAAAATATCTTAAATCAACTGGGATTGCGGATACCTGCTATGTGGGACCAGAAGCTGAGTTTTTCATTCTCGATAGCGTACGCTTCGATCAATCTCATAATTTTGGGTTTTATTATTTAGATTCGGACGAGGGGTTCTGGAACAGCGGAAAAGATGGGAGTGCAAATGGTTCACCCAATCTCGGTCATAAACCTCGATTCAAGGAAGGATATTTTCCAACATCACCCATTGATAGTTTACAGGATGTTCGTTCAGAGATGGCTCTAACGATGGAACAAATTGGTGTCAGAGTTGAAATTCATCATCACGAAGTTGCTACTGCCGGACAAACTGAGATTGATATGCACCGTGAAGCTCTCCTCAAGATGGCAGATAATGTTATGAAGTATAAGTACGTCACGAAGAACGTAGCAAAAAAATTCGGAAAGACGGTAACGTTTATGCCCAAACCAATTTTCAATGATAACGGTTCGGGTATGCATGTCCATATGAGCTTATGGAAGAACAATAACCCTTTATTCTTTGGTAAAAAATATGCCTTCGTCAGTGAGATAGCTTTGTATTTCATCGGAGGGTTACTCAAACATGCACCCGCACTCTGTGCTATCACAAATCCAACGACAAATTCGTACAAGCGGATGGTACCGGGCTTTGAAGCTCCAGTAAATTTGGCGTATTCACAACGAAATCGAAGCGCAGCAGTTCGTATTCCAATGTACTCAAGTCATCCTAAAACAAAGCGTGTAGAGTTCCGCTGCCCTGATCCATCCTGCAATCCTTATCTTGCGTTTGCGGCTCTTCTTATGGCGGGCATCGATGGCATCAAGAAAAAAATCGATCCAGGAAAACCGCTTGACGTTGATATCTACGATCTTGAACCCGAAGAACTGAAGAAAGTTCCAACAACTCCTGGCTCACTCGAAGATGCTTTACTTCACCTTGAGCGAGATCATGAATTCCTTCTCAAAGGCGAAGTCTTCACGGAAGATGTCATCCGAACGTGGATCGATTATAAGTTAGAAAAGGAAGTTAAACCGATGCAATTACGTCCACATCCGTATGAATTTGCACTGTACTACGATGTGTAAGAGTACAAGGGTGTGCCTTCAAAAGCTCTGCCTCCGCAAGGTTGCAGAGCTTTTTTATTTCAATTCATGAGACTTGAGATTTGGAGAGAAGTTTGTTATTTTGTGCCCGATGAATTATACATCTCATACAATTACAGACGATGATCGAATAACTACCGTAAGGCTGAATAAACCTGATCGCCGTAATGCTCTTGATGATGTGATGATCAGAGAATTGACTGAAGCATTCAATGCTATCAATCGCAGTCAAACATCCAGGGTTGTCATTCTTACAGGCGCGGGGAAGTCATTCTGTGCTGGAATGGATTTGGAATATCTTCAGAGATGTTCACAATTAGGACATGAAGAGAACTTAGAAGATGCACGCAACCTGATGAAACTACTCCAACTTGTCAACAACTTCAAAAAACCTGTTATTGCAATGGTGAACGGTCCGGCTCTTGGCGGAGGTTGTGGTTTAGCTGCAGCATGTGATTTTGTTTTTGCCGCTAAAGAATCTGCAAAGCTCGGTACACCGGAAGTAAAGCTCGGCTTTATTCCAGCGGTTATTCTTATTTACTTGATAAAAAAAATGGGGGAGGGGAGGGCAAGAGAATTTGTCCTCATGGGCGACATACTTGATGCTGACACTGCCAAAGAAAAAGGACTTGTAACTGAAGTCATTGAAGACGATCAGTTAACGTTCAAAGTCTATGAGTTTGCTAAAACCATTGTACGAACGACAAGCCCTTCTTCCGTGAGCTTAACGAAGGAACTTTTTTCACGATTCGATGAGATGGATTATAAAAGCATCTTGGACTATGCAGTAAACCTCAATGCGTTAGCTCGAAAGACCGAAGACTTCAAGAAAGGCATCACATCATTCCTTAAGAAAGAAAATTTAGAATGGTAAACCAACAAGGCGAGGAACTCCGATCGTGTATTCGTAACATTCCGAATTTCCCCAAGAAGGGCGTTGTCTTTCGGGACATCACGACACTTCTCCAAAACAGGGAAGCATTCAAAAAAGCGCTTGATATTCTTTACGAGCGATATCGAGGTAAACAGATCGATAAGGTCGTCAGCGTAGAATCACGGGGTTTCATATTTGGTAGTGTTCTGGCATATCGACTTGGAGCAGGATTTGTCCCAGTTCGAAAACCAAAAAAACTTCCTTCCAAAACTATCAGAGCGGAATATCAGCTTGAGTACGGAACTGACGCACTCGAAATTCACGTTGATGCAATTAAAAAGGGGGATCATGTTCTTGTTGTGGATGATCTGATTGCAACAGGGGGAACAGCTGCTGCTTCATGTAAATTAGTGGAAAAATCCGGTGGGATCGTTGTTGGCTTGGCATTTCTGATCGAACTTTCTTTCCTTCATGGTCGAGAAAAATTGAAGAACTATGACATCTTCTCGATCATCACGTACGATTCTGAGTAATCTTTAAACAAACATTGGGAAAGAAAAAGCCGATTCATTCATGAGAGTTTGGAATGAACCGGCTTTGCAGTACTTTGGAACGCGAGATACTATTTGAGCACTACCAATTTCTTTGCAGCTACAAAATTACCAGCTACCAATCGGTAAATATAAATACCGCTTGGTAAACTTCTTGCGTCAAACTCCACTGTTTTATGCCCTGCCTGCTGTATGCCATCTACTAATGTACTCACTTCTTGCCCGAGGAGGTTGTAGATCTTTAAACTCACATTTGTTTGCTTTGGCAAGTCAAAACGAATTGTCGTTGTAGGATTGAAGGGATTTGGGTAATTTTGTCCTAAAGCAAAAGTTTCTGGCACCCCAGTCCCGAGATCTTGTACTGATGAAGTAGTAACTGAGCCATAATAAAACCTTACCGGAATAAAGAGTTCGAGGAGCAATTGTGTCTGAGCAGCATCCAACATTTGAAATCTAATATGATCGACGATAACATCACCTGCAGTAATTCTATACCAACCGTTGCCACTTCCACTTCCTGTAGAATATAAGGGAGAACCAGAGGCTGCATATCCCGGGGTCAATGAGCCGCCTGTGAAAGGTCTTGGGAATATCCTTACACCACCAGCTTGATTCGTCGTATAATCAAAACTAATGGTATCATTGTGATTAAGGGTAAAATAAGCGGGGGATGTAGGAAGAAATTGGATATTTGAAATAGAGTGAGAGCCAAAGTGAAAATCCACAGGCACAAAAAACTCAAGCAGCAACTGACTTTGATCAGCATTCAACATCTGGAATCGTATCGAATCGACGGTGACATCGCCAGTAGTGATTGTAATTGTACCACTTCCGCTCCCGTTTCCGACAGGATAAAGTGGCGAGCCTGATGCTGCATAGCTCGGTGTTAATGATCCATTTGTAAATGGTCGTGCAAATATGCGCACACCGCCAGCGTCATTTGTGGTATAATCGAATGTGATATTGAGATTTTCATTGAGCTGAAAACTACTTGGTGAAGACGGCGTGAATTGAATGTTTGAGATTGCATGTTGAGCAAAGTGATAATCCACCGGCACGAAAAATTCCAGCAGCAACTGACTTTGATCAGCATTCAACATCTGGAATCGTATCGAATCGACGGTGACATCGCCAGTAGTGATTGTGATAGTCCCATTTCCACTTCCACTTCCCACAGGATAAAGCGGTGAGCCTGACGCTGCATAGCTTGGTGTTAATGAACCGTTTGTAAATGGACGTGCAAATATGCGTACGCCCCCTGCTTCATCTGTTGTATAGTCAAAGGATAGACTTAGGTTTTGGTTTAGCTGCAAGGGTGCCGGAGAAGTAGGTGTCATGACAATATTAGAAATAGCATGTGTTGAAAAAATGAAATGCACAGGAATGTAGAACTCCAGAAGTAACTGGCTCTGGTCTGCATTGAGGACTTGAAATCGTATATGGTCAACAATAACAGATCCGGACGTAATGGTAAAAAATGCATTACCTGTGCCATTGCCAACTGGATACAAAGGTGAACCGGATGCCGCATAGCTTGGTGTTAATGATCCGTTTGTAAATGGACGTGGAAAAATTCGTATTCCCCCAGCTTCATTGCTCTCATAATTAAAGCTAATATTGACATTTTGATTCAATGCCAACGATGCAGGTGAAGATGGAGAGAATTGTATATTGTAAATAACTTCACTCCTCCCGAAGTTGACGAGACACACAATCATCAGGGGCATTACAAATTTGAACAATGTTTTCATGTGAATCTCTCCTATAAATGTGACATGGGTTAATTAACGTGCTATAATACAAGAACTTTTTTTAAAAGTCAAGAATCAATGCATCAAGATTTGCTTACAAATTTTTATAACCATCGTAAACAACAAAAGCCAACACTGCCATAAAAGTGTTGGCTTCATACCTCCCCTGATGTTTGTTCAGCCTATTTCATCAAAATTAGCTTTTTGACCATGCTAAAGTCTTCGCTTTGCATGCGATAGAAGTATATCCCATTCGACAGATTGTGCCCCGAAAATTCAACGGTATGTTTACCTGCCCGTACCTCTTTATCGACTAACACAGCGACTTTTTGACCCAGAACGTTATACAACGTCATCGCCACGTAAGCATCCTTAGGAACATCGAATCGGATTCTTGTCGTGGGATTGAATGGGTTTGGATAGTTCTGGTACAGTGCGAACTCCTTCGGGATTTCAACTGCAGAGACAGGGGAAAGCCTGAGGGAGATTTTAGATTTTAGATTTTGGATTTTGGATTTTCCAATACCACTCATCGAGATTTCTTTGCTGCCTAAAACCAGTGTCGCTTCAGATTGATCTCTCATTGCCCATTCGATGGTCAGAGGATACACAGCCGAGGAGATGAGGATGGCAACATCCTTCTGATTTCCAACCTCCGCAATTTCGAGCATTCGGTGAGTTTCGTATCTCACATCTAATGGTCCCGCTGGTGGAAGTGGAGGAAGCTCATACTGCTCGAGGTTGAGATCAGTCCGTGTTGTTGAAAAGTAGAGTGACCGCCCCCTTCCTTTCGCATCCCTGAAGATCAAGCGGTTGATCCCTTCTTGATCGGAGAGGGAAAGTGTGCTCAGCTTCGAGGGATTTTTTCTTTTAGCAGCTTCGAGCATGGAAGTCTTTGGCTGCATAAGCACGGAGCCGGCTTGCATATACAGTTGCCCTGCCTGACTCACCTTTACCCAGTACGCGCTGCCCGGTTTGAGTGTATCCTCGTCGAAGTAGCCGCTGATATTCGAGTATCCAAAGAAACTGGAAAGAATGGTTACCGGTGGCACGGGACTGATGTCACTGATCAGGACAGGATAAGAGAGACAGCCGATAATGTTCCACTTCTCATTCACATCAATGGTGTCTTCTGTTAGACTCGTTCCTGTTATCTGAATTGATTTCCCTGAAGGAAATTTTACCCAGTAGCCTGCACCATTCTGCAAAGTATCCCGAATAACGTAGCCATTTGCATAAGCGAAAGCACTGGATGAAGCATTTGAATACAGCGTTGTCTTCGCGTAATCACTTACGATAAGCGGCACAGAAACCATATTCCAGCTTGCTTCGACCGCCAGATCGAGTGTGGTTGTTGTGCCACCAAGCTGACGGATGCCTGGGATGTAACCTGCTTCTAAGTTAATGCCTCCTGATGTGCTGGCTTGTATCGCCGGTTGACCGATGGAGCCGTGCAGTGTTACTCCTCCCGATGTTGATTTTCCTCCGCCGTTATCCACCACTTTCCATGGATGGATAATGGATTGACCGTAGAGTTGTGAGGCTGCCACGATCAAGAGCAATGTTGTAACAAATAGTTTGCTTTTCATAGTTTTATCCTCTTATGATATTAGGTTTTAGGTTATAGGTTCGGGTGTTCACGATTTATGTTTCAAGTTTCAGGTTACAGGCTCTACCCACACCCCAAACCCCACACCCAAATTGGGAGAGGGGCAGGGGAGAGGGTCCTCTCACTTCAACTCCCCAAGCGATTTCTTCTCGTTGTCCGCCTGTTGCTCCACAAGCGACTTCACCATCGCTCTCAGCTCTTCGAGTTCCTTTTGCTGCTCCTTCATCCCTTCAATCAACACTGCGACCAGTCTCGCATAATCTACCGACCTGGCATCCTTGCTGTTCTCTTCATAAGCGACGACTTCTGGGATGACCTCGCCGACTTCTTCAGCGATGAGACCGATATCATGCTTGCCATCTGCTTTCCAGTCAAACCGAACACCCCGAAGAAGTTGAATTTTATCTAAAGCTCTTTCGATTGTCTTGATGTTCGTTTTCCAACGACGTGAGCTGTAAGTAGTCCAGGCGTCGGCAATGGGGTCGGTAGAAGAATTTTGTTCGACAGTTATAATGTTACTAGGGGTAACAATATAATTTCCAATCCCCACGTTTCCTATGCCAGATATAACGAATCTATAGGTTATATCATCAGCAATAGAAAATCCAGCGGCCGGAGTAACTGTGCCGGTAGCACCAGCTCGCAAATACCAGTTGGCTCCACCAGAAGCTGTATTGGAAATAGTGATAGCGGCATTTTTTCCATCTGTTGTGGTCTCGGAACCGGTCACTTGTAGTTTTGCAGACGGGCTCGCCGTCCCGATGCCGACGTTGCCTCCGTTTGTAATCCGCATCTTATCAGAAAGTCCAGTGACAAAGCGAACATCGCCGGAGCCATTGTTGTCATTGTCACCAGTTACGAGGGCATCAGTTGCACTACTGACCGAAGATGCAGAGCCAACGCCTCCAGAAGTTTGCAGCGAACCATCAGGGAAACGGATACCGTCTATGCCGGGAGTACCCCCGATGTGGAGCTTTGCGGTTGGCGTTATTGTCCCGATGCCGACGTTGCCAGAGGAGTGATTTATTACAAATCTATTGGTGAAATCGTCGAATAAGTCGTTAGCACTTGCTATACCATAACTACCGTCAACACCAACAAAAGTTGACCATCTTCCTTGACCAGCAGTGAGTGTAAGAGCTTGTCTAATAGCTACTGAACCTTGTGATTCCATAAGAAGCCTTGAGGTGTTTGATCCGGTTGAGGCAACATGCAATTTCTGACTAGGGGTCGTGGTCCCGATGCCGATGTTGCCCCTGCTTGTAATTCTCATATGCTCTATAACGCTACTACCACCTGGGCCCTGCGGTCTGGCCAAAAATGCCAAATGAGCTGATGAGTTACCGTCATCGTCGGTTCTAATCCTGAATTGAGTAGGAGAAGTAACATTGAGATTCTTAAAGTCAATCGCTCCTCCAGACGTAGCTCCTCCGCCACCATTAGATAGACTAATTATTGGCCCCAAATCATTAGGGACGTCTTTGCGGACATCAAGAATAGTACTCGGGCTGTTCGTCCCGATGCCAACATTGCCGTTGTTATAATAAATATTTCCTGAATTCACTGTCCATGGCGCGAGAGCTGTTGGTGCGCTTGTGAGTTGCGCACGGGGAGAAAACGTGATTGGATACGACGGACCTGCGGGCCCAGCCGTTGCTGTGACCTCTAAGTACATTTGACGGTTGAAATTAAAATTATTCAAAGATGTCGTGGCTCCAAGGATGATATTGAAAGTCCCTCGTGAGACCGCAACGCCATTATGTGTCTCAGTCCACTCGCTTGTGCCGCCGACACTTGCTTCATAAAGATCGAACTGTATGTCGTAATTTCCGTCCTGCACAGGTGTGCCTGACGATGTCGTCATCAAGCCTTGATAGGAGATAGCGAGCGGCACACTTGTAAAGCCCGCGGTGTTTTTGGGCTCCCCTTGTCCGGAGGTAGTTAATGGGAGAGTTTTGCTCGGAGCTGGCACCTGACCGAATGCGGTCAGACAGAACGCCAACAGAAGCAGTATAACAAGTATAAGAACGGCTTTCATGATAGAACCCTTTATGTTGGTGGATAAGTGGAATGTAAATTATAGATCAAGTTACAGTATTATGATTTGAATGTCAAGGGTTAAATTTTAGAGATTATCGTGTTATTTAGCTGTAATTACCTCAACTCACCCAGCGATTTCTTTTCACCGTCTTTTTTCTGCTCGACCAGCAACTTCACCATCGCTTTCAGTTCTTCGATTTCTACCAGATGTTCTTTCAGAGCGTCAACAAGGAGCGGTTCGGCTCCTCACAAGTTTAGCTCTTAAGTCTACCATCCGATAGAGACTCTTGCATCTTAAGTCATGTGTTGTTATATTAATTGATACATTTGCCTAGTCTATGTCGACGGAAGAACTTATAGAAGCAATACGGTCTTTACCCGAAAGAGAGCGAGAGAGTTTTCTCTATCGGTTGTTACTGGAGGCAGAAACCATGGATGAGATCCAACGTCTCGGCTACCTCAGCCTCGTTGATCGTGCCTTTGATTTCTGGAACGATCCTCGTGAAGATGTCTATCAAGACTATGCTCGCGCTCGTTTGAATGAATAAGGGCGATATTATTCTGGTCAATTTCCCTTTTACTATCCCTGCACAATCGAAAGTGCGACCAGCATTGGTTCTTACTGAGACGATCGATCGGTTTCACGATATCCTCGTCTGTGCCATAAGCTCCGTTGTTCCCGTTCATCCTTCTGAAAGGGAAATTGTACTGAAAGAAAGCGACCCCGATTTTGCGCAAACTGGATTGAGAGTTAGTTCAGTCATCAAGGTTGACCGCATGGCAACACTACGACAATCGGACAGCATTGCCGTGATTGGTAATTGTTCTCCTCAGCAGTGGCGGCTCGTTGTTGCCGCGTTTCGATCTCTCGTTTCGTAATCCAACGGTATCTCTTCCGAAATTATGTTTTACGTTCCACCTTGCTTACCTCACACCACTCTTCCTCTCTATGACCTACGGTCTCGTAGAGAGGTCGCAGACCTTCCTAAGGGTAGGATTTAGCAGAGGTAGAAATCAGCAGCCCTACTTCAGCTTGCCAAGAGACTTGTTCACAGTCTCGTGTCCTTGCTCGACCAGCGACTTCACCATGGCTCTCAGCTCTTCGATTTCCTTCTGCTGATCTTTGATTGCTTCAATGAGGAGCGCATCCACGCCAATGGGTTCGATACGCTTATAACCATCAGGATCAGTTTTCACCCACTCAGGAATAACTTTCTCCACCTCCTGAGCAATAAGGCCGCGGACACGACCAAATTCTGCATCTTTTTTGGGATCCTTCCATCGAAAGGTAACACCTTGAAGCTGTGTTACTATTTCAAGTGCGTTGTGAATCGGCTCGATGTCTTTTTTCAATCTCCTGTCAGATAGATTCGACCATACACCTGTGTTATTTCCTGCAGTCCCGTTGACGTGCAATTTGGCACTTGGACTTGTTGTCCCGATGCCGACATTGCCGGAACTTAATTCAAATGTAGTTTGAAATGCAGTGCCAGGGATTCCTACACCTAAAACAGAGTTACCTGCCGCATTACTCGAAAGTGTAAACCTTGCATCGGTGAAACCAGTTCTGCTGATTTGCAACGCTCCAATGGAACTAGGCTGTTGGAGATTCAATAGTGTCGCCGGACTCGTCGTCCCGATGCCGACATTGCCGTCGCCCCTTACGAAGAGCAAGTCTGTCCCTGCTTGATTTCTTGCAGTGAATGAAACGTCACTCGCATTGGTTCCCCCAGAGACTGTCAGTCCATAGGATGTGCCCGCCGCAAGCCCCGAAGTGTAAATGTGAGCTGCATAGGTAGACGCGGTGGTTTGATTCACCGTGAGTCTGTACACCGGACTCGTCGTCCCGATGCCGACATTGCCGCCTCTGGTAAATGTAACTCTATCTACTGAGTTAGTCTCATCACGAATATTCAATTTATTATCATCACCGCTTAACGAACCATCGTAAGAAAGAGACATAACATATGGGGTGGTACCTGCCTCAGAGAATACAATACTAAGACGAGTAGCTGGATTCAAGGTTGATGAATTCATAAGTATCTTTTTATTGTTGCCATTTAGTGTCAAAAGTTCAGTTGGACTCGTCGTCCCGATGCCGACGTTACCACCAATCGGTTGCAAGAGAAACGGCAAGCGGCGACCATCACTCGGTCTGTAGCTGTCAAAAATCAGCCCCCCCCAAGGCGGCCAGTAGTACATAGCAGCCCGATCCCCCTCCGTAGCTTCTAGGAATAGCCCTGAGTAGGGATCACTTGCATTAGCTATGTGCAGCCGTGTTAAAGGATTCGCCGTGCCGAGTCCGACGTTGCCATTCACATAACTAATGTTACTCCCATTGGCAGTCCACGGTGCAAGCGCAGAGGGCGCGCTTGTGAGCGCCGAACGTGGAAACGTGATTGGATACGACGGACCTGCGGGTCCAGCAGTTGCTGTAACCTCTAAGTACATTTGGCGGTTGAAGTTAAAATTATTCAATGATGTCGTGGAGCCGAGGATGACGTTAAATGTCCCTTTGGAAACAGCAACGCCTGAGTGCGCCTCAGTCCACTCGCTTGTGCCGCCCACACTTGCTTCATAAAGATCGAACTGGATGTCGTAATTGCCGTCCTGCACAGGTGTACCTGACGATGTGGTCATCAAGCCTTGGTAGGAGATGGTGAGCGGCACGCTCGAGAAGCCGGCACTCGTTTTCTGACTTCCTTGCTCTAAAGCAACTGGTGATGGAGATGTACTCGTACTTGGTGCCTGACCGGATGCACGTACACAGAACACCAATAATAGTACGACAACAACTTTAAGAACAGTTCTCATGATAGCACCTCTTATTGTTAGTGAATGATGTTATAGGGTGATTTATGTATCAATGTACAATATTGCATTGTTGATTTCATGTACGTATGAGCTATTTGTTTTCATGTTTCTTTATAATGTCTGGTCTCATTTCATAGTCAATGCCCGTCAATGCTGGTTGACCAAATTCTTTCGGATGAAAATACTTGCTGCGCTCATCGTTCGGTTTATCGACTTCGACTTGGAGGTGATTCTTTTCCACGATCCTCCAGCCATACTCCCGGAATGTCTCACGGTTCACCGTTCCATCTGGGTTCAAGAGCCCGTTGGATATGAACAACTTCTTCAAGCCCTCGGATTGTCCATCGTAAAAATCCTGAGTGCTTGTCTTGCCTTCGTCCATATTCGCATGGTTACCGTAGAAAGGCACGTAATCAAGAACATCGGTGATGGGTTCCCATGTCTCATATCCTCTTCGTATACCGACGACCATATAGTCGAACTCGTAGTTGCCCTCACCGTCGAACAGTTCTTCAACGGTGAACCGAGAGTTGCTCCTTTCGACGACCGCAAGCCCTTTTGATTTTCTGGAATTTGGGGTGACGGTCACGTTGACGTAGCTGTCCGACGATGTTGCCAACTGGAAATGTTCTGGCAGGACTACGGTGGCTTTCCCATTCACGAGTTTTGCCGTTCCTCGATAATAGGCGCCGTTTTCTCCCCCTTCGAGTGTCACATAGACAATGGATTTGGTTGGGTCTTTTGGATGGGGGTTTGCCCAGTTCTTCGTGCCCGCCGCATTATAAATACCATAGTTTGTCGTCCCCCCGCTAGCGAATCCGTAAATCCCATAGTTGGTCGTGGCTCCGGTGGCATACCCGTAGACGCCGTAATGAGTGGTTCCGCCTGCGCCGTCTGCGTAACCCCAAAGACCAGTGGCGGAACCCGAAGTTGAATTATTGTCAAACCATGCGGCACCGGACCCAGTGGTTGTCACATGAAGTGGGTAGGACGGAGTCGTCGTTCCAATGCCGACGTTACCGCTACCTTTGATGCGCATCCGTTCGGTCAAAACGCCGGCCTGGTCATAGCCCAAGGCGATGTCGGCGTTGGGGTGGTCCGCATAAATCTGAAGCAGGTTGCCTTGAACACCAAAGCCAACGTCACCCGTTGCACCCGGATATAGGGTGATTTTCTTGCCCAGCACGGGCGGAAATCCCAAAGGTGCATTGGGTGTCGTCGTCCCGATGCCAACATTACCGATCAGTTCTGATTGGCCCGCCACGTAGAGACCGTTTGAACTGGCCTCTTGGCCGGATCCAGAACCAATGTCTATTCCTCCATACGAATAAAAGTGTCCACCAATAATTTCACCGTAATTGGAGTTGGACACGCCGTCCCAAGCTGAATTATGGATGACAAAATCGTCACCACTCTCTGGTCCTCCCCAATAGTCTCCAATGATCGATTCGCCTAAGTAGATGAGGCGGGCGCCGCTTTCCGTCGTCCGGATCGGACCCGCCACATCCAGCTTGTAGGCTGGATTCGTCGTCCCGATGCCGACGTTGCCATTGCCCTTGATGCGCATTCGTTCCTGAAGAGTTCCACCCAAGTCGGCGACATCAAACATGAGATTCGCCGTAACAGTGCCGCTGAGAAATCTGTCGGACGCAATACGAGCGGATGGTTCGAGGGCGTCTTCATCAAAGAATTCCACCATCGTCTTACCGGTCGTTTCCGGTATCGATTTGTTCGTTATCCGGATGCCCCCGTAACTGCCGTTCGCGATGGGCGTGGAAACTTCCAGGGCAGCCCGAGGATTTGTGAGTCCGATGCCGACATTGCCGGTGAGCCTGTCCACGACGAAGGCGTTCGCCACATCCTTCGTGTCGAGGTAAAGCCTTTTGCTCCCCAACGTTGCGTCGTAGCGAAGCGTGAAGGCGTCCGTCGATCCTTCCCTGAATATGAGTTTCCCCGAGTTCAACTGATTGTTGGTTGGATTGCTGACCATAATTTCCGGATTGGACCCAGAAACATCCAACTGCGCCCCCGGTGCGGACGTCCCGATGCCGATTTTGCCCGCAGCATCATCAATGTACATCCGTGTTGTTCCGGCAGTCTGCAACCTGAGAGGACTATTACTGGAAACATTAGTGGCAAACAAAGTATCGGAAACCTTGACACTTCCTGTCACCTCCAATTTCTTCTCTGGACTTGTCGTCCCGATGCCGACATTGCCATCAGCATCAACACTTACCGCATCACTTGGCGTACCATCAGATGCTGCAAGCGTGCTATGTGGATGTCCCTCCGCCGAAAGTGGAAACCACTGACCATCGTGAGCGTAATACAGGAGACCTGTTGCATGAACGTGAGCAACAGCACCGTGGTATGTATTTGCATCTGGTAGATCACCTAAGAAATCGTAATAAAACCGAATCTTACTGCTCTGTCCAGTGGCATCGATGACGCCTGAGGTGGTGACATCTCCTGTACCTTTGACGGCATTTGAAACAAATGCTGACGGTGCACTCGTTAACTCTGCACGCGGTGAAAACTCAGCATTCGAACCTTCGGTGATGCCAAGGTACAACTGCTGGGCAAAGTCGATGCCACTGAGTGATGTCGTCCCACCGAGGATGACGTTGAATGTCCCATTCTGAACAGGGACTGCTGCATGTGTCTCTTCCCACAGTACCGTTCCACCAGCTGGAACTTGATACAAACGGAAGGTAAGAGCGTACGTTCCATTGAGTGGAACACCAGAGGAAGACAAGAACCCTTGATACGAGATAGTTTGTGGCGGCTGTGCGTAAGCGGGGGTGCTTAAGAACAGACTACACAATGCAAGAACAATAAAAAAGTGTCTCATGATGTTACTCTCCTATAAGATTAGATTTTTGTTTCTCATGTTAATCCTCACCTTCTGTGAGGATGTAAAATAAACACTTGTAGAGTACGACCTGCCAGACTGCGTGCAGGCTGGTTCATAATCGGATGTGTCTCACTGAGGCTGTCCAAAAAGAAAGGAATTTGTCTTTGCGAGGAGCGAAGCGACGACGCAATCCCTTCGTTCGTGCGAAATACAAGGATCGGGATTGCTTCACTACGTTCGCAATGACATCAAAAGGACTTTTTGGACACCCTCTCTACGGTTCCAGGTAGAGTCCGATTCTCAATCGGACTGGGTCGGATCTTCATCTGCATCCGAAGGAGTTCTTTGGATCTTCCTCTCCCCCGTACGCTCTGGATCAATTTTCAAATCCTTCGGCAGGCCATGCTCCTCAGGGTGAAGATAGTGACCTCGCACATGCCCTGGTTTGTCTTCCTCAACGGGAATCCTATTGGCATTGGCGTAGGCATCGTGACGGATTCCGGTGACCTGCCAGGAGACTTCCATCCCTGCGCTGCCTCCAGCGATGCTGAAACGATTGTTCTGAATTTTTTGGGAAATATAAAGGTTCGGTCCGGGCATACCGATGGCAGTAAGCTGGTAGCGGAAGTCTTTATTAAGGGCTTCAAACCAGGCAGGCAATTCCACGATTGCTTGGCCTCCTCCATCCAGGAGCACATTTCCATTATACATGTTCATCATGTCTGGAGACTCGACGAAGGAGTGGTAGAGAAACTTGTTCGCCGGGTCAAGCGGGTGATCGATCTTGAAAGCACCAGCGCCTTTGGACAGGGTTCCACCGACACTAAGATCGTCAAAGACGTACACATCAGGATTGAAGGATGCTGCTATTTCAGAAGAACCCGCGTTCTCGACGCGAAGCGTAGCTTGATTACCGCCGGCAACGGTCGTGTTACCTACAAGGTTGAGGGCGCGATCCTCGCTCGCCGCACTTATCGTCGTTCTGGAATCCGTGTTCGGGCTTGTGGTGCCTATGGCCACTCTGCCCTCACTCGTAATTCTCATTCTTTCATTATCGGTTACTCCACCTATCGTCGTAAAGAAGCGTAACGCCCCCGAGTTGTCAGCTCCATCCCTTGAAGCACCAATTAGTGCAATCGCATTCTCCACGCTGGCATCGTCTTCAATGAGGAATCTTATGCCCGTACCATAGTTGTCAATCATATTGCCACTAGTTTTTCCTTTTAATTGAAGGGAAAGTGTAAGTAGGTTGGTGGAAGATGAGGCTCGCTCGAAACGTGCCACTCCAAATGATTGATCTCCACTTACGTGGAGGAGCCGTTGTGGACTTGATGTCCCGATACCAACGTTGCCACCATTGTAATAAACATTAGTCTCATTTGATGCCCATGGACCGAGAGCGTACGGAACGCTCGTGAGTTGGACACGACCGGGAACCTCATACGGGTAGGTGACCCTCGTGTCAGCTCCGGAGAGAAGCGTAATCTTCAGCCAGAGTAATCGATTAAAGACTGATCCATCCAACTTCCCCTGGCTTGATCCGTCTTCACCGATCGTGGTTGTGTACACGCCCTTAGAACCGACTGTGACCGTCTGATCATTAGTCAGGATGAGCGTTCCAGCTGCAGGATCATCGTACAGCTCAAAGCGCATCGAGTACGTGCCTTTCTTCGCTGTCTTCGTTTTGGCGTTCACAACGACTGTGAGTGCGCTCTGGTAGGAGATTTTCTTCGGTACTCCTGCCTGACCGTACATTGCTCCTTGATGGATTACAATGCAGAATGCGAATAATAGAACAAAGTATTTCATGATGTTTACTCCTTTTGTTGATATAGTTAGTGAATAAGTGAATTAGTGTGTGAACAAGAATTCATTTTCATTATCGCAGTAGTAAAATCTTTTTTTCATCCGTGAGGATCACACCCCTACTACCCGTCATGCTGACGTTCTCTTGGTCAGCATCTGAACCAAGCTTGGCTCTGTTTAGATTCCGAACGACAGATTTTCGGAATGACAGGGTGGGCTGGCGTGGCTACAAATCCCATTCCTTCCCCGTCATGCTGATACGCTTCTGGTCAGCATCTAAACACAGCCTATTACTGCCATGGAATTTCTTCCGACAAGTCCCGCATTTCTGCATTCACCGACTTAATCAGCCTAATCTTCCAGGCACGATGCCACTTCTTCAGTTGCTTCTCCCGACGTATGGCATCCTCTATCCGATCAAACACCTCATAATACACAAGGTACTTGAGATTATACTTCCTCACGAACTTGGAGCCTACACCAGCCTGATGTTCATCGAACCGAGGACCGAGTTTACTCGTCACCCCTATGTAGAACGTTGTGCGAGTGTAGTTCGAGAGTATGTAAACGTAACCTCTCTTCATATTTCGTTTCCTAAAACCCCGTCATGCTGATACGCTTCTGGTCAGCATCTAATCACAGCCTGGCTTTATTCTGATCCCGACCAAAAGCATGTCGGGATGACGCTTACACGTCAGATTCCGAACGGGAGATTTTCGGAATGACGAGGTTGGCTGGGGACATCACCTTAACAAGAGCATCTTCTTCACATCCGTGTAGAACACTTGTCCTACAACTGCGATGCGATAGAAGTACACACTCGAAGGAAGCCCAGAGGCATCGAGTTCCACTTCCTGCGATCCTTCATCCATTAATTCGCTCTGAATCAGTGTAGCCACTTCCTGTCCAAGCGTGTTGTAGAGTTTCAACGTCACGATGGATTGCTTCGGCAGGTCGAACTCAAGCATCGTGGTCGGGTTGAAAGGGTTGGGATAGTTCTGGTAAAGTGCGAAGCTGATCGGTTCTGCATCCGATTCCTGCTTTGGCTCAACAACAATCGGTACGCTTTGCGCTGTCCCACCACTTGACGAGAGCAAAATGCGACCAACGCTCTGCACTGCACCCGACGTCATTGTGAACATGAACGGGGTGACTGCTTCTTCAGAGTTCGTCAGCTCAATCTCGTCCGATTCTTCAGTTGCAAGAACTTCATCATCGAGATCCAATTCGGTGTCGGCTTGGTACAGTAAGCCGACTTCGTCGGAATCAGCCAGCTCAATGTCGACCGATTTTTCCATATTGAGTTCCAGATTCGAGTTTGCCTGTTTAACAGATTGCCCATACACAACCGGGCAAGCACACAGCAACAGAATAAGAATAATGTGTTTCATAACATCCTCCATGAAATGGTTAAGTGGTTAATTGGTTAAATAGTTAATTTGTGTCATAATTTAATTTGGGTGCTTGTATCGGGAGGCATGGTAGCCAAGGATGCATCAGAGTGAGGGATGGCGACGTGGAAGAACAATAGTGGCAGTGATTGAATTCGCCACCGATCACAGGGATACACGCTTGCGCGCCGAAACGCTTCAGCGTGCAGGCACGGGCGAACCATGGAACCCTATGGTTTTTGAGTATTCAAATCTATAAAGTCTTTAGGTCAAAGTCAACAAAAGCTCCTTTCAGGATTCAGGTTTCAATATCAATTTGCGATGGTATTGTTAGATTCCATTATTCCATCTCTCCATACGAAGTTTATCTCATCAACAGCGTCTTCTTGACAGCACTGAAC
Source organism: Ignavibacteriota bacterium (assembly GCA_016209795.1). Taxonomy (GTDB): domain Bacteria; phylum Bacteroidota; class Ignavibacteria; order UBA10030; family SZUA-254; genus JACQVI01. The sequence continues at coordinate 8,711 of JACQVI010000006.1, read as the reverse complement.
GATCCCGCTTGAAGCCTATACGTGTACACACCACTCGCCATCCCGACTTGTCGGGACGCGTCCCATCTTACTGAATACACCCCTGGCTCTTTCACTTCGTTCACGAGTGTTGCGACTTCCCGCCCAAGCACATCGTACACTTTCAACGTTACAAGACTAACAATTGGCAATTGAAAATTGTAAATGGGTTGAAAGGATTGGGATAGTTCTGGTGCAAAGCGAACGTCTTGGATAAAACAATCGAAGGGTAATGGAGTTCAGGAGACGGTGAGTTGCCACTCGAGCTAACCTGAACAAAGGAAGCTTGTGAGGGCACCCCAAACTTGCTAACAATAAACAACATGTAATATCCCGGAGGTGCATGGTTGCCATCGGGAGGTGCCTGAACTTGAAGCGTCTCTGAAGAAGCAGTAAAATCAAGCTCGACCAATCGTTGATCTTGGTCGAAGGAATGTGTTACAGCAGATGGGCGTACCAATGCAATTGAATGAATGTTAGCCGCTTCAGGTGTCACTATTTGAAACGAACTGCCGTATGTGATACTTGTTGGTGCAGAAGTAATCTGGGGTCGTGGACCACGGAAGAGATAGGGAGGGGAGAAGATCTCTCCTGTGAATTTCCCGTCAGTGCCCGCAGCGAGGACTCGCCCATCGGGTAATAACAGCGCTGTAGAATGATACTTCCGACTTACTTTGAGATTCTCGAGGTCAACCCATCGCTCCGTAGCCGGGTTGAAAAGCTGTGTTTTACGTCCACCACCCACATAAAGGACATTGCCATCCGGTAACAGGACTGAGTTCGTGTGTTTTGCACGAACGAACTTCCTTGATGTCAATCGCAACACAGGTGTTGGACTGCTTACATCCACGATCTCTGCTGGCTTGCCGCCGGCGGCGACGAGGATTCTACTCAAACCAGGAAGAAGAACAGCCGTTCCATCGTAATGATAATTTGACAAGCTTCCGATTTCTTCCCGTGTGTTTGTGGCAGGGTCGAATATGTCAACGAGTTCTTCAGGTCCAGAATGAATAATTTTCCCGGATGGAAGCAGGTGCATGAATGGATAGAGATCGAGAAAGCGATTCGCTGTAGCAGGAAGCATTTGCCAGCCATTTCCAACTGTGTACAGCTCAACTGTTTGATTGTATTCTCCGAATTGATCTAATCCAGAGAAGATGAGAACACGTCCATCGGCAAGCGTGACGTTCGTGGGATACCACCGGCCAGCAGCCATGTCTTCAACTCGTGTAAAAGTTTCTGTTAAAGGATCGAAGATGTGCGTGTCAAGAAGTCCTTTTTCAGTTGTCGTTGTACTGGTTGGGTCTGTGCCGCTTGTTACCAACAACTTTCCGTCTGCAAGAAATGAATGACCGCCGCAGAAGATGTCTCGGTTGATAGAAACTTCGTTCAGCACGCCTGTTGCAGGATTATAAAGCCAAGTCTCAGCTCCAGGACCTTCATCTTGCGGATAAGACCAGAGCAGGACTTTTCCAGTATACAGCAGTGCTGCATGAATCCCTACCACATGCAAGTCAATAGGACCTTCCCACACTCCACGTTGAATGCAAGTATAATTCATACCATCAGTTGTTGTACACTCAAAGCCTTCGCTTCCCGAGTAATCTCCAACTGTAAGACTGAACGTAACAACACCAGTGGGAGAGTTCAGATTTAGTTTAACGGCACTGATCTCTACTAAATCTTTCTTCAGGTCGATGGAGAACTTTTTGAACTTCTCGTTCACTCCACGCCGCAGTTTCCACTTCGATTGCACTCCAGATTGCTGAAACGATGCTGGAGGAAACTCAATAACCGTTCCGTTGAAGTTGATGGAGACGGTCTGCGTTGCTGGATTGAAGTTTTCAACAGGTGGCACGACACCGATGACTGTCTTTATTGAAAAACGATCGTCAGCGGTATCGGGTCCAAGCTGGATTCCAGCTTGCTTGGTGAAGAGCCAGAGGGTGGAGGTGTCGGAAGAACCAACAGACTTTTTGTTCTTTGTAGTTACTTTGCCTAACCCGTTTAGGCTTAACAGTAGCACTAGGCAAACAAGTAAGGAGATAAAGTGTTTCATAACCCGCTATACACAACTATACAGAGTGATGGGGGAGATCATACTTCCAAGCGATAAGTTAGCTGGCACAAACACTATGGCTATGCTGAAGGTTCGCTGTCATTTCACAAACCCAACGAGACGCACCTGACTTGCGACGGCGCTTTGTGTTTTCCATTCGACGATCCCATTAGATCCAGTTTCTACGACAACGGTTGCGGACGTTGCTCCATTTGCCCAACCACGATTTGATGAAGCGAAGGCATTTGCGTTGTAGAACTCATCTGTTTCACCGTCAGATCGAAACGCAAAATTGTCTCCGCCATTGCTGATTTTGAGGTAAACAAGCGCGTAGTTGGCGCCAACGTACGAGGAAAGGTCTAGGTCAGTCCATGCCGTTGGGGATGTACCGTCAAAAACAAGGGTACCGCTGTGATGCCACATACCTGTACCACTCACTTTGATGTTGCCATTCACATCCAGTTTCTCCACTGGGCTGGTTGTTCCTATTCCGACGTTCCCCTCAAAGGTTATGCGCATCCGTGTTGTTGCACCTGTCAAAAAATCTGTGGGAACTCCGCCGAATGTACCCACCGTAAATCGGGCCGGTTCCAATCTCATCCCTGCAGCAGCAATGGCATCTGTGTTCTCAAGAGCGACCATTACCTCACTCAATCCACTTCCCTTGATTCTTAGTTTTTCGCCGGCTAGAAATGTCGTACCTATGCCTATTCTGCCAGTGCTAAAATCCCCGTAGATCAGGGGTGGGTCAATCGAAGAGTTTGCAATGTAAAGTTTGTTGCTTCCTGTTTCATTGAACCCAGCTCGGTAGCCTAGGAATAAATTGGCTGATCCAGTAACATTATTAGAACCCGCTTCGTATCCTAAAAATGTGTTAAAGTCACCTGAGGTCTTCCATAAACCCGCATCGTAACCAACTATGGTCCCGAAACTACCTGTGGTATTAGAATAACCGGCCCTTAGACCTATAAATGTATTGTTTGCTCCAGACACATTCGAGCCACCAGTGGCAAAGCCGAAAAACGAATTGCCAGATCCGGTCGTATTCGAAACGCCGGATTGAGAACCAATGAATGAGTTACCACCTGAGGTTGTTGTCGAGCGACCAGCTCTATAACCAACAAAAGTATTTTCACTTGCGGAACTATTCGAATAACCTGCTTCATTTCCTAAGAAAGTATTAAGACTTCCCATGGTGTTCGAATGCCCGCTCTGATGACCTACGAATGAATTACCTCCTCCGTCTGTGTTAAATAAACCTGCTGATGAACCCAGAAAAGTATTTTGGTATCCAGTCGTATTGGCTAAACCAGCATGTAATCCAAAGAAACAATTGTTAGATCCCGTAGTATTAAAGAACCCTGATTGAAAGCCTACGAATGAGTTGTTGTAGCCAGTTGTGTTCGAGAAACCAGCAGTGGCGCCGAGGAAGATATTGTTGATCCCCCTGGTCGATACAATAGGGTTACCCGCGATCCTATAACGCTTATCACTGGCGATATTAATATCCTCACTTACATCCAACTTGTATACTGGTGACGTAATGCCAATACCAAGCTTGCCAGTTGTGATTAAATCTTCATCATCAAAATTAATGATACCACTACTTGCCGTAATTCTATCATTTGCACCATCAATTGTGATCGAGTTTCCACTTGATATTGTTCCGCTTGCTTTGATGCTACCGGCAACATGTAGTTTTTCAGAAGGTGATGCTGTGCCGATGCCGAGGTTTCCACTCAACCGATACACATTATCTCCACTCGCTCGCCATAGGGTATCAGTAACCACAATCACACCAACATTTGCCGTGTCTGCTCGAAATGCATACGGTGCACTTGTTAGTTCAGAACGTGGTAAGAATGTTAATGGATAGGAGGGACCTGCAGGTCCAGTAACAGCGGTGACTTCTAGGTACAAGGATTCATTAAAAATCCCAGCGAGGGAATCAAGAACAACACTAAAAGTCCCTTTCGTAATCGGCACGCCAAACTGTGTCTCGCTGTGGCGTAAGATACCGGCAGCAGAAGCGTCATAAATCTCGAACTTAAGATCATAACTCCCATCGGCGACAGGTGTGCCGCCGGATGTGGTGAGAAGTCCCTGGTAGGAGAGCTTTTTTGGGACTTGACCAAAAGTTGTAACACTTATGGCAAGTGCAAGAGTGAGAAAAAGAGCGAAGTGTTTCATGGTATACTCCAAAAGTTAGTTAATTGTCCGAAGGACTCCTTCGGAGGTGAATGGTTAATTAGTTAATTTGTGTCTTAGTGCAATTTGAGTGATTGTGTCTGGAGGCATGGTGTTCCTCAGGCATGCATCGAAGTGAGAGGTAGCGGAAGAACAAGGAGCGAAGATGATCGGGTCATTCGCTATCGGTCACAGGTCGCAAAGCGATCGAGTTTGTGTAAAAAGTGCAACCCTTTTTGTTCATACTACGTCTAATAGATAAAATTTTTCTCTTCAACAACCTATTACGAAACATGGAACATATTTCCGGCACACCACGTGAACAAATTACCCTATTTCCCGATGCCGTGGATGATTACATCAGCCAAGAGAATCCTGTTCGATTCCTCGACGCTTTTGTCGATCAACTCGACACTGCGGCACTTGGTTTCGTACATGCGAACCTCAGCGATACTGGACGTCCACCGTATCATCCCAGAGATCTGCTCAAGCTCTATCTCTACGGCTATCTGAACCGGGTTCGCTCCAGTCGACTGTTGGAACGGGAGACTACGCGCAATCTTGAAATACTGTGGCTCATGAAGCGCTTATCCCCTGACCATAAGACGATCAGCGATTTTCGCAAAGATAACGCCGATGCTCTTCGCCAGGTGTTTAAAGAGTTTGTCTCACTGTGTAAAAGACTCGAATTGTTCGGCAATGAACTTGTTGCCGTTGATAGTACAAAGTTTAAAGCTCAGAATGCTCGCGACCGCATCAAAGACCACAGGCAGCTTGACGACAGTATGGCTCGCATCACTGCATCGATCACGCAATACCTTCGACAACTTGATGAAAACGATGCTGAGGATGACACAACATCCACCACACTAACAAAGGACGCCCTTCAACAAAAGATTGCCTCTCTTGAACACCGTCAACAGGAGTTGGAACAGGCAAAAGCTGAACTGATTGAGAGCGGGAAGAAGTATATTTCACTTACTGATCCCGATTGTCGTTTAATGAAAGACCGCCATGGCATCGAACCATCCTATAAAATGCAAACGGCTGTTGATGATAAATACTCGCTCATTGTTGACTATGAACTGACAAACGATGCTGCCGATAACAATCACCTTTCAACGATGGCATCGGCGGCGAAAACTGCACTCGATGTTGAGCACCTGACTGTGTGTGCCGATGCCGGTTATTATGACACAGTTGATCTCAAAACCTGTGAAGACAACAATATCACAACCTATGTTCCTGTTCCTGCACAGAAAGTCCCAAAACGAACCAATATCCCGACCCCCGACTATCACCACGACAAGTTCTTGTATGATTCTGCAAAAGATACATATCGGTGTCCCGCAGGTCAATCGCTCCAGCACTATAGCACCCACCCGAAATCAGACGGCAGACGTACTTATATCTATCGAACCAACTGCTGTGGACAGTGTTCCGTTCGTGCCTTCTGTACGACATCACCACGCGGGCGATATGTGTATCGATGGGAACACGAAGTTGTCCTTGACCGACTGAAACAGCGTCTGGCAACACGTTCAGATATCATCAAAGATCGGAAGAAGATCATTGAGCACGTTTTTGGCACCTTGAAGAGCATCTGGGATTATGGTGCTTTCCTTCTTCGAGGATTACCTAATGTTTCTGCTGAAGCAGCGTTGATGAACTTAGCATACAATATCAAACGAGCATTGGCGATTTTAGGGACGAAGAATTTGATTGCTCACCTTCAAAGCAGTTGAAGGTGATTCGCAAGGTCGCCCGAGTAATCTGACACTGATATAGATAGTTGAAAGATTTCAAACGAATCCAGTACATAACTAAATTGATTGAGTTTTTACACAGTCTCGATCCCTTTGTGAGATGCACGCCTGCGCACCGAAACGCTTCAGCGTGCAGGCACGCTCGAACCATGCAATCCCTTTTAGCATGAGATAAATCTACGAATTCTTCCAGATGGAGTCAACTTCATCGTTGCTAAAGAGGCTACATTATCGTAAATTGCCACGTCTAAAGATGCTAATTTTATGAAAACCATCATAGAACCCTTTAAAATCAAGACCGTTGAGCCAATCAAGTTTACCACCATTGAGGAGAGGGAACGAATACTTCAGGAAGCAGGATATAATCCGTTTTTAATCAGGGCGGAGGATGTCCTTATTGATCTCTTGACCGATAGCGGCACATCGGCAATGAGCGCCAAGCAGTGGGCAGGAATGATGGAAGGTGATGAATCGTATGCAGGTGCCCGAAGCTTTTTCCGATTTGAAAAGATCGCAAGAGAATTAACGGGCTTTAAATACATCATCCCTGTTCATCAGGGGAGAGCAGCAGAGAAAATTTTGTTTACACTTGTTGGCGGACCAGGGAAATACATCCCCAACAATACACACTTCGATACAACACGAGCGAACGTAGAATACTCAGGTGCAACGGCTGTTGATTTGCCAATTCCTATCGGAAAAGATCCTACAGCAGTAGCTGATTTCAAAGGGAACATGGACACAGATGCCCTGGTACGTTTCATAAAAGAGAAAGGTGAAGAAAACATCCCGCTCATCATGATCACGGTGACAAACAATGCAGGCGGTGGACAACCAGTATCAATGGAAAACATCAAGCAGACCAAAGCTACTGCATCGAAGTACAACATCCCGTTGTTTCTTGATGCATGTCGATTTGCAGAAAATGCGTTCTTCATTAAGAAAAAAGAGAAAGGATATCAAAACAAGTCTATCAAAGAAATTGCTCAAGAGATGTTCTCTTATGCTGATGGCTGTACATTTAGCGGAAAGAAGGATGCGCTTGTCAACATGGGAGGATTTCTTGGTCTGAATAATGATGACCTTGCCGGCAAAGCGAGAAATATTCTGGTTGTGACAGAGGGTTTCCCTACGTACGGTGGCTTAGCTGGGCGAGACCTTGAAGCAATGGCACAAGGTTTGGAAGAAGTTCTCGATGAACATTATCTTACATACCGCATCCGTTCCGTCGAATACTTCGGCGAGAAATTAGTACAAGCTGGAGTTCCAATTGTAGAGCCACCCGGCGGTCATGCTATCTATCTTGATGCCAAACGATTTACTCCTCACATTCCAGCGCATGAGTTTCCCGGGCAGTCCATCGTCTGTGAGCTGTATCGAATAGGAGGGATTCGTTCCGTAGAAATAGGAAGTGTGATGTTCGGAAAGAAAGATAAAGAGACAGAAAAATTTGTTCCTGCTTCGATGGAATTAGTCCGTCTCGCAATTCCCCGCCGTGTCTATACACAGAGCCACATCGATTACGTCATCGAATGCGTGATTGAAGTATACAAGAACCGCTCTCAGCTCCGTGGCTATCGGATTATCTCCGAACCGCCAATGCTAAGGCATTTTACAGCACGATTTGCTCCACTATAGAATACATGATTACTTGCACGATCTGTCAGACACAAAATCATCACCTTGCAGTCATTTGCTCTTCTTGTGGAAGCTTCATTCAAGCACGGATTGAAAATATTGATCTCTTCGCCACTTCATGGAAAGTGCTTGAAAGCCCCAGGAAAGCTTTTCATACGATTGCAGTAGCGCAACATAAAAATTATATTCTGTTTCTTTCTGCTGTTGCTGGTATCGCATTCACATTTTTTACCTTCTGGGTTATCAAAGCCGGTGAATTTTCTGAATCGCTTTTGAACATTCTTGCTGCGGGCTTTGCGGTAGGTCCAGTGGTTGGAATCCTCGTTGTGCTTTTGTATGCAGCATTGCTCACATCTATTTCACACGTGATGAGATTAAGCGTCAGTCTCAAGAATGCGTATGCTGTTACGACGTATGCCTTGGTTCCCATCATCATCTCAGTCATTTTGGTTTTACCTATCGAAATCTTGACGTTCGGAATCTATTTTTTCACATCGAAACCATCTCCTTACGCGCTGAAACCGGTATCCTACGTCATACTTCTGATTCTGGATGGTATTTTTACACTCTGGTCGCTACTATTGCTATGGGTTGGTATAAAAGTGTTATTAGATTCTAGTTGGATGAAAGCTCTTTCAGTGATGTTGATATCTTTAGTCATCATTCTTGGGATCTGTACATTAGTTTTTTCAATGATAACGTAAGATGTAGAGACTTTGTGGATCAAGAAGAATTCGAAAGGATCGTTGAGCGTACATTCGAGCGGCTTCCCGAGCAGTTCAGGAATGCCATTGAAAACATGGGAGTGTTCGTCGAAAATTATCCAACAGACGATATCGTTCAGAAAATGAATTTACCTTCAAAATATTCCTTGCTCGGCTTGTATCAAGGAATTCCATTGCCTAAACGAGGATCGTGGTACGGGATGAGTCCTGTTTCACCGGACAAAATTTCTTTGTATAAGAACAACATTGAAGCAGTATGTAGGACAGAAAAAGAAATCGAAGAAAAAATTTATGATGTCCTTATCCATGAAATTGGTC
>JACQVI010000081.1 GCA_016209795.1 Ignavibacteriota bacterium | reverse complement strand
ATATGAAGCCCTCAATGATACGACTTTCCTTCATGTTATCCAAATTTTTTTCACTGTTGACGAGTCTCTTTCGTCTCTTCGACGTATAATTCACGAAGCTTCACAGGTTCAACTTCGTGTCGACCTACTTTTAAGTTTAACATTTCAACAAAGACCGAAAAAGCCATCGCAAAGTAAATGTATCCCTTGGCAATGTGCTGATCTAATCCTTCAGCAACCAGTGTTACGCCGATCAATAGAAGGAAACTCAGTGCCAGCACCTTGATTGTAGGATGGCGGTGCACAAAGGTACTGATTGCCCCTGAAGATATCATCATGAAAATGACTGCGATGATAATTGCAGCCACCATAATGCCAAGTTGATTTGTCATGCCAACCGCCGTGATCACTGAATCCAGCGAGAAGACAATGTCGAGAAGAAGAATTTGAATTATGACGCTTGTGAACGAAACTTCCCTTCGCCAATCAGAACGCAGTTTCTCCGTACCTTCGAGTCGCTCATGAATCTCATACGTACTTTTTGCAATGAGAAAAAGTCCACCAAGGATCAGGATAATATCACGACCTGAAATCTCATTGCTAAAAACTGTAAACAGCGGTTGAGTCAATCGCATGATCAATGTAATTGAAAACAACAGTCCGATACGCATAAGCATCGCAAGTGCAAGTCCTATGGTTCGTGCTCTTCCCCTCTGGTGTAAAGGTAACTTTCCAGTGAGGATTGAAATGAAAATGATATTGTCTATACCGAGAACAATCTCAAGTGAGGTAAGTGTAATGAGTGCAATCCAGACTTGAGGGTCCGTAAGCCAATTCATGGTGATCATCCTTTCCTTGTTTAAAAACTTGGAACAACATAACCAAATTCAGGGCTGAATGCAATTACTATTGACATCTCCCAAAGAATCTGCTATATTGTTCAGTTTGAAATAGCTGATATGAAGACAGATATGGGATACAAATCCAAAATCTAAAATCACAAATCTAAAATTCTGGATGCTCAACTACATTTGGCTTACACTGATTGTGATAGGGATTTCAGTGGCTGTGTGGAATGATCTTTCCAAGCCACCCGATCCTTCTGCCAACACCCCACTACCAACGTTGAACAAAGTTACCAACGAAGGAATAGTGAATTCGGCTAAAACGGCGGTTACACTTGCAATCGGTCTCATTGGCATCATGGCGCTTTGGCTCGGCATTATGAAAATAGCAGAGCAATCAGGTCTCATTGCAATACTTGCAAGCATCCTAAAGCCCATTACCACACGTTTGTTTCCCGATGTTCCAGCCGATCACCCAGCGATGGGAGCGATGATCATGAACATCTCAGCAAACATGCTTGGGCTTGCCAATGCCGCCACCCCGCTCGGATTGAAAGCGATGGAAGAGCTGAACAAACTCAACAAAAAACTTGGCACTGCAACCGATGCAATGTGCACGTTCCTAGTTATTAATACGAGCAATGTTCAGCTAATCCCTGCAACGGTGATTGCAATCCGAGCAGCGGCAGGCTCAGCAAACCCAACAGAAATCCTCGGACCTGCTATCCTTGCGACAACGGTGAGTACGATTGTTGGGGTGATTACTGTGAAATTATTTGCTAAGCTTCCTGTCTTTAAAAAGCAATTAGAGGAAGATTAAAAGTTTATGGAAACTTTGGTGAATGCCATTTCAATCGTCTCGATCCTAGCTATTCCTGCCCTTGTTCTCTTCATTGTAGTCTACGGCACAGTGAAGAAAGTCAAAATCTACGAAGCCTTTGTTGAAGGAGCTAAGGAAGGATTCAACGTTGGTGTGAGGATCATTCCATATCTTGTGGCTATGCTTGTCGCAATCGGAATCTTTCGCGCAGGCGGCGCTATGAAAATTCTCTCGTTGATTCTTTCACCAATTACGAACCTCATTGGCATGTCTGCGGAAGCACTGCCGATGGCGCTGATGCGGCCCCTCTCAGGAAGCGGTGCGCTTGGTGTCATGTCTGAAATCATTAAAACGCACGGACCCGATTCTCTCATCGGTCGTATGGTTGCTGTGATGATGGGAAGCGGCGAGACGACGTTCTATGTGCTTGCTATATATTTTGGTTCGGTTAGTATTTCCAAGACTCGCCAAGCCGTTCCTGCAGGCATTGTTGCTGATATTGTTGGCATTTTGATGTCCGTGTGGATCGTGAATCTCATTTTCGGTTAACTTCTCCTTGATTTTCATGGCATTCTTCCCTATATTCATCAAGCTTTAAAAAAACTTTAAGTTACTCCAGTGACGGAAAATTCGAAGCAGGCTTAATATACATACTCAATGAATCTCTTGAATAAGCTTGTCGTTGCGACGTTGCCTGCTGTTCCCAAACCGATCGTTCGTCAGTTTGCCACTCGCTACATTGCCGGAGAAGAGATTTCAGATGCTGTTCACGTTGTCAAACAGCTCAATGCACAAGGTATGATGGCAACGCTGGACGTTTTAGGGGAAGATATCCGCTACCGGGAAGAGGCCTTAGCAGCTCGTGATAACATTCTTGAAGCATTGCAAACCATTTCGAAAGAACATCTTGATTCGAATGTTTCAATTAAGCTGACCCAATTAGGATTAAAGCTCGGTCGTGAGCTTTGTCTTGACAACGCCCATCACATCGTCAAGCAAGCGAAAGAATTGAATAATTTCATACGAATAGATATGGAGGATTCATCGTGCACAGACGATACGATCTCGATTTATCGTGAGCTTCGGAAGGAATTCACCAACGTCGGCATTGTGTTGCAGGCATATCTTCGAAGAACATTGAGTGATACGGAAGCGTTATTACATGATGGTTTGAGGAATTTTCGTCTATGTAAAGGTATCTATATCGAGCCAGAGGAGGTCGCTTATAAAAATCGAAATGAAATCAATCAAAATTTCATACGAGCCCTTGAGTCGATGTTGAAACAGAATGCGTACGTCGGCATAGCAACTCATGATGCTGACCTCGTTGATGCTTCCTACCGTTTGATTTCTGATCTCAACTTGAAAAAAACTGAATACGAATTTCAGATGTTGCTTGGTGTCCGTCCTGAACTTCGATCAAAGATTCTCAAGGATGGGCATCGACTGCGGATCTATGTTCCGTTTGGCAAGCAGTGGTATCAATATTCGATCAGACGATTCAAAGAAAATCCACAAATAGCTGGCTATGTGCTTAAAGCATTGTTCACTCGAAATCATCTTAACTAATTCATAATCTCAAGCCACATTAATAAGAGGAGTTCTCTATGGCTGAACCAACAAACAAACCGACAACGTTTAAACCCTTCGTTGCGGCAGAAACAATTATATCAGAATTTTCGATCAAGGCTATCATTCTCGGCGCACTGTTTGGCATTCTCTTCGGTGCCGTCACAGTGTATCTCGGCTTGCGTGCGGGCTTAACGGTTTCCGCATCAATTCCTATCGCTGTGCTCTCGATAAGTATTTTACGTTTTCTTGGGAGAGGGACAATCCTGGAGAACAATATTGTTCAAACGACGGGATCAGCAGGTGAATCTGTTGCAGCGGGGGTGATTTTTACCTTACCAGCATTAATTTTTCTTGGTTTTCCACTTGAATACACAAGGATTTTTTTGCTCGCTCTTCTTGGAGGATGGCTTGGTATCTTGTTTATGATTCCGCTCCGCCGTCAGCTCATCGTAAAAGAGCATGGCAATCTTTCTTATCCGGAAGGGACAGCCTGCGCTGATGTGTTAGTTGCTGGAGAGAAAGGAGGGTCTTTCGCCGGTCGGGTATTTCTTGGCCTTGGGTTAGGTGGCGTATATGCATTCTTGATGCATGCAATGGGATTCTGGCGCTCGACCCCAGAATACCGTCCGTCCTGGTTTCCGGGTGCATCCGTCAGAGCGGAAGTGACTCCGGAATATCTTGGTGTTGGATATATCATTGGACCGAAGGTCGCAGCGACGATTTTTGCAGGTGGTGTGTTCTCATGGTTACTCATGATACCAGCAATAAAATTCTTTGGAGCTCAACTATCGGAACCGCTTTATCCCGCAACTATACCTATCTCTGAGATGGGACCGAGCCAGATTTGGGCAAGCTACATTCGTCCTATGGGTGCTGGTGCAGTAGCGGCTGCGGGTCTAATCACCTTGTTGCGAACCCTTCCCACAATTGTTGAATCGATCAAAACTGGTTTACGAGACTTGGCGGCAAGAAAGAGTGCAGTTGTAGAAACACGATCACGGATCGAGAACGATCTGCCGATTACCGTAGTCTTAGGCGGTTCTGCAATCTTAGTGTTCATGATTTGGTCACTTCTTACGTTTGCACCAATTCTAGGTGCTCAAACGGGAATTTTCTCAAATTTGTTGTCAAGTTTGCTTGTTGTGATTTTTGGATTTTTGTTTGTTACCGTTTCTTCCCGTATTGTTGGTTTAATTGGAAGTTCTGCAAATCCCGTTTCCGGCATGACGATCGCGACACTCATGGCAACATGTGCGCTGTTTTTAATCGCCGGTTGGACTGGTGGCGCCTACAGCGCCTTAGCGTTGACTATCGGGGGTATCGTCTGTGTTGCTGCAGCAAATGCAGGAGCAACATCTCAGGATCTGAAAACCGGTTTTCTAGTTGGCGCTACACCCTGGAAACAGCAAGTCGGGTTGATGGTAGGCGTTATGGCATCAGTCTTTGTTATCGGCTTGACGCTGATTATGATGAATAAAGGATTAGCTGAGTTTAAACCGATTGCGATCAATATCGATCTCGCTCAACTGCCGCAGGGTGTTCAGATCGAAACAAAAGAATTTGAATACAAGGGGAGAAACTATTACCTTATCAATGCAATAGGCTCTCGAACTGTCCCTGATGGCAAATACCTTTACAATCCGGAATCGCAGCAGATTGAAATCCAATGGATTCAGGGAATTGGCAGTGAAAAAGCAGCTGCACCCCAGGCACGATTAATGGCGACTGTGATCAATGGGATATTAAACCAGCAGCTACCGTGGGGACTTGTATTGTTGGGTGTATTTCTCGTTGTTGTGGTCGAATTACTCGGCGTGCGCTCACTGGCGTTTGCCGTGGGTTCATATCTCTCGATCGCTACTACGCTGGCAATTTTTTGTGGTGGTGTTGTGCGATGGCTTGCAGAGCGAGGTACGACTCATAAGGCTGGAGAAGGCGAAGTCAGTCCGGGTGCGCTCTACTCCAGTGGTCTGATTGCGGGCGGTGCGATCTTCGGTCTGGCAGCCATCGGTATTGCACTGCTTGAAGAAGCTGGCGTTCTTGATCGTGGATCATTCTTGATTGGTCCAAAGCTGTTAGCCGGGCTGAGTGAGCAGCCCATATTTTCAGTCGTTATGTTCTTACTGCTTGCAGCCTCACTGTTTTATTTTGCCAGGAAGCCTATAGAAACTAAGCTGTAAGATACTTTGAATTTTAGAGAAAGGAAATAGCTATGCAGTTCATTACATTAGTCAAATTCCGCCGCCGCCCAACAAAGGAAGAGGTTGACAGTACACCGAAGAAAGTCGAAGCGGCGGGTGTGAAAGTGCTATCAGCCTACTGGTGTCTTGGTAGATTCGATGCCGTTGTGATCAGCGAAGCACCCAATCCGGAAACAGTGATGAAAGCGTTCAGCAGCATCATGGATACGGCTTCATCAGAAACGATGGTTGCAATACCTCGACCGGAAGCGGTGAAGTTGGCGGGATATTGAAGCGGTTTGAGTGAGCGCCTTTGGCGCCATGGCGCAAGGCGCCAGTTACACGTTCGGGGTTCGGGAAACATTCTTAACTCAAATCTCGAACCTCAAAACTCGAACCAGTTAGAGTTATTGTGAATCTTTAATGTTATGAGGATTACCTTTGTCTACAGCCATTGAAGGGTTACAACCAGCACTTGTGTGGAAATATTTTGCCGAGATTGCTCGCATCCCACGCTGTTCCAAACACGAGAAGGCAATCGGTGAATACGTTATCGATACGGCGAAGCAATTGGGCCTTGTAGCAAAGCAAGACAGCTACGGCAGTATTGTTGTGAAGAAATCAGCTTCGCCCGGATACGATCATGTTCGCAGCGTGTGCTTGCAGGGACACCTCGATATGGTCTGCGAGAAGAATAAAGAGAAAGAGCATGATTTTTCAAAAGACCCAATCGAGATCGTTCGAAAAGGCGACGTCTTGATGGCAAATGGGACAACGCTCGGCGCAGACAACGGCATCGCTGTGGCAACAAACCTAGCTATTATGGAAGACAAGTCGATTGAGCACGGACCGTTAGAATTTCTCTTCACTGTTGATGAAGAAACTGGACTTACCGGTGCAAGTAATCTATCGAGCGATTTCCTTGAGAGCAGAACGCTCTTAAACCTCGATTCAGAAGAAGAAGGTGCTTTGTACGTTGGTTGTTCAGGGGGAAGAGATACGATTGGTACATGGAGAGTAGAATTTGAAAATGCACCCACTAATACAGTTGCAACTAAACTAATTGTCAGAGGCTTGCGGGGTGGTCATTCTGGATTGGAAATTGATAAAGGTCGAGGAAATGCGATCAAAATCCTCAATCGTGTGTTAATCCAACTCAGTGCTCTTGGCTCTCAGCTCTCAATTATCGAAGGAGGCAATAAGCGCAACGCCATTCCCCGTGAATGTGAAGCATTGCTCTTCATACCGAACAAAAAATTATCAGAAGCAAAGAGCAGTGTGGCAACATCACATACTACCATTAAACTAGAATTTGCAACAGTTGATCCCGATCTCAGCATCACGCTGGAAGAAGTACAGGGATCAAAGAAGGGGAAAGTGATGAAGAAAAAGCAGCAAGACACTATCATCAAAACAATTCTTGCACTCCCTCACGGCGTGCTTAAGACGAGCGCCGACATTCCAGGCTTAGTAGAGACTTCCACGAATGTTGCAGTTATTAACACAACGAAGAAAGCAGTCGTCCTTGCAACAAGCCAGAGAAGCTCTGTTGCTTCCGAGCTTGATGAAGCTGTGCAAAGTGTTTCCTCAATCTTTGGACTTGGTGGCGCAACAGTGGAGAATTCTGATGGCTATCCGGGATGGAAACCTAACCTCGATTCAAAGATACTGAGGATTGCGAAAGAAACCTACAAGTCGCTTTTTGGAAAAGAGCCAGCAATCAAAGCTATCCACGCTGGGCTTGAATGCGGCATTATCGGAGAAAAAATTCCTGGGATGGACATGGTTTCCTTCGGTCCCACGCTCGAGGGAGTTCACTCGCCTGATGAGAAGATTTACATTGACACGGTTGGGAGGTTCTGGAGATTTTTGCTTGCGATATTGAACAATGTGAATTGAACACTACTTGATTCCTAACGATTGGCTTGCTAAATTCTAGAAGATCTCGATTCTAAGAAAAGGAGATACATATGGAGACCTCATTTACAGCCGTTTATAAGAAAGTGAAAAACTGGTATGTCGGTTACGTTGAAGAACTTCCAGGAGCGAATACTCAAGGAAAAACGCTTAAGGAAACTCGGGAAAACTTACGCGAAGCTATTGAGATGATCCTTCAAGCAAATAAAGAGCTTATGAAGAAGGAAATGCGGGGTAAAAAGATGATTCGAGAGAAGATCACCGTTGAACTTGAATGAAACGCCGTGAGGTTCTTCATCACCTTGAACAGCATGGTTGTAGGTTCCTTAGGGAGGGTGCTAAACACACTGTATATTTCAATCCAACAAACAGAAAAACCTCCACGATTCCACGTCATAGCGAGATCGCAGATTTTCTGGCGAGAAAGATTTGTAAAGATTTAGATATCCCCTCTCCCATTAAGAAGGAATAAAAGGCGCCCGACCAACGACCAGGCGCTCTTGCCGCCTTGATCCCCTAATCCACATCTCATTTCATCAGGATAAGTTTTTGATAACGAGGCAACTCCGTAGAGTCCCCCGCCGTGGCGGGGTAATCGGACTTGCTTGGTAGTCCATTTATCCCGCCATCGGCGGGAGACTCTACACTATGTACATCATTTCAACAGGGGGAGTTTCTTGACATCGACAAAGTTACCGGCTCGTAAGCGGTAAAAATATACACCACTTGCCATTCCAGCGGCATTCCACTCCACCGACTTGTAGCCCGCCTCTTGCACCTCATCCACAAGTGTCCTCACTTCTTGACCAAGCAGGTTGTAGATTTTCAGCGTAACATGACTCTGGACAGGCAACTGATAACGGATAACGGTGACCGGGTTGAAGGGGTTGGGATAATTTTGGTGGAGTGCAAACTCTTTTGGGAGTTCTCGAGCAGAGGCATAAATGTAGTGGAAGTTGTCAACCTACGCTGTGATAATCTTTCCTACTTGCTCATCCCGCTTTGCGGGACTGCGAACGCAAGAGCAGCCCGGATTTTTTGCTGGGTCCAGTTCGGGATAATCCCCGCAGGATTTCATCGATGGACATTCCTGAGGCAAGCCACTGAAGAATATCGGAGACCGCAATGCGGGTACCGGCAATGCACGGCTTGCCAAAGCGGATCTGGGGATTGATCGAGATATATCGTTCGTAATCGTTCATACGGCATCAATATACAACGTTATGTTATCTTTCGCAAGAGATAGATTGTTCCGCAAGGTGAGATTTTTGCAGTTAGGAATTCCCCACCAATTTGTAGAAGTAAATCAAATCGAGGTATCGAAATGGCAGTTTTCTTTCTCCGGTTCATCTTCTCACTTGTACTGTTGACGATGATGGAGGCAGTATTTTATTATGTGCAGGTGAAGAGGAGGAAAAAACGCTTAATAACTATGTGAGCCCGATTTCAAACCTGCCCGCAGCAGACGGGTCGGACTCTACGCCCCGTTATCGAACCAGTATCATTTTCCTTACCTGCGTAAACAATCTCGTTGGATCCACTGCACTGACGCATCCATCTGGTAGAAGTAAACACCGCTTGCAATCCCGCTTTGCGGGGCATAACGCTCTGGCGTGACTCGGAGACGAGAGAAGTAGACACCGCTGGCATCAGAATTCAAACGTACCAGAGCTGATTCTCAATATCTTCATGCGTCAACCCCGTAAAATAAAAATCTTATTTTACGTTAAAAACTATTCTAAATATTTCACGGGGTCAACACAAATCTGGATAACAATTGAGCCATTCGGTAAACATCTCTTCGGATAAGGATTATAATTCCAGGAAAGCTTTTCCCTCTTTCAATGTATTCCTGAAAGAGATTTTCAAAATCCGCACGGTTGTGTGTCACAAGAACTGCCTTTATTTGAATGCCATAATCAAGTTGATCTTTGTCGCTTTTGCCCAACATGTTGCTCTCTAACGCAGTGGTTACCGTGAGATTACGAGAGCGAAGAAGAGAAGCAAGAAGAATATTTATGTTCTCATCGAGATAGAGCTTTACCACTCAAACTCTCTGGGATTTTATTCTTGCCGATAAACGACTCTATCTCTTCTTTGTTATCCTGGTAATATGCAAGTGCCTCAAAGACCTGTGCAAGAGTAATATGAGGATAAACTGAAGGAATCTCATCCGGAGACATACCCATCTTCCACTGTTCAACGACATCCCGTACAGAGATGCGTGTTCCTCTGATGACAGGTTCCTGAGTCTCAGTTTTCCGTACTATATACCGATATGATGTTATCGTTTCCATGTTATATACATGATATGAAAAGGCAAAAACAAAAGCAATTATCGCTTGATGCCAGTTACCTCAACAAGATTAATTTCTTCGTCTCGACAAACTCTCCGGCATTTATTCGATAGAAGTAGACCCCACTTGCTGACCCGCATGCATTCCACTCCACTGACTTGTAGCCCGCATCTTGAACCTCATCCACCAACGTTGCCACCACTTGCCCGAGCAGGTTGTAGATTTTATCCAGAAACTCTAAATTCCGAGAACAGTCATGGTCTTTTTGATCCAACAGTACCAGGTATTCAGAAGCAAAATAAAAGGACATCCCTTTTAGCAAACCAGTTTGATTCCTATAATGATTTTTGTTAACTTAAATCAGCAAAGGAGTGGAACATGACAAAAGTAGAAGAAATTCAAGCTGCAATAGAAACCCTTCCGGAAGATGAGTATGCTCGTTTCAGACGGTGGTTTACGGAAAGCGATTGGGAAAAATGGGATAAACAACTCGAAGAAGATTCGCGAGCAGGAAAGTTAGATTTTCTTATCAAGGAAGCTGACGAGGAGAAAGTAAAAGGTAGACTCCCGGAACTCTAAATGCACCGGACCACGGCACGTTTCCGGGAGTGCCTTGCAAACCTTCCTGAACCCGCACAAAGATTAGCGAAAAAGAACTTCGATCTGCTTAAAACAAACCCCTTACATCCATCTCTCCATTTCAAAAAAGTTGGTAAATTCTGGTCAGTACGAGTGGGGATCAGTCACAGAGCACTTGCCGTCAAAGATGGAAAAGATTTCAACTGGGTTTGGATTGGTACCCACGATGAATATGAAAGAATGATCAAGGAACATTCCTAATGGATGTTTTTGCGATGGAACACGCCGGGAGTTTTTGAAGTACGTGAATTGAAGTTATAACACCATGATAAAAAGCAAAGAGCGCCTGACCAACGACCAGACGCTCTTTCCGCCTTGATTCCCTAATCCACATCTCATTTCATTAGGAGGAGCTTCTTGATGGCGACATAATCTCCCGCCCGTAAGCGGTAGAAGTACACACCACTTGCCAACCCTCCTGCGTTCCACTCCACCGACTTGTAGCCCGCATCTTGGATTTCATCGACAAGTGACTTAACTTCCTGCCCAAGCACATTATATATTCTCAGTGTCACCTTGCTCTCAACGGGTAACTGATAACGGATAACTGTTAAGGGGTTAAACGGGTTGGGGTAGTTTTGAGAGAGAGCAAATTCCCTCGGTTTCGGTTCTGTACTGTTCGTCAAATCCTCTTCGGGAGGTGGAGGTGGAAACTCCGGACTTGCGACAATCCTGATCCGGCTTGATGCACTTGCCTCATTCGATGCTACTGAGGAGAGAATCAGCTTACCATTTTGATTCACCTTTACCCAGTAGCCTTTTCCAGGATAGATGGTATCTGTTTGTTGATATCCACCGCTGTAACTGAAGAAGCTTGATGTGACAATTCCAACAGGCACTGATGTAATGCTACTAACTGAAACCGGAGTGCTGATCGAGCCGATCAAGTTCCAACCTTCTTCTATCTCAATTGTGTCTAAGGTAATCGGAAAACCAGTTATTGAGATGGTTTGAGCAGAGTCAAATTTCAGCCAATATCCAGAGCCGTTTATCAGTGTATCCTTTTGCGCGTAACCCAAGTTCGGATTGTAAGCAAAAGCGTTTGATACTGCAGTGGGAAAGAGAATTGATTTTCGTTGATCGTATACTTTGACGGGTAGCGAAATAATATTCCAGCGGTCGTTAAGAAGAACTGGAACACTGATGACTGGACGATAATTATATAACGATTCGATCTCTGCACTCGTCAATATACGATTATACAATCTTACCTCATCAATAAACCCCTCGAACTGCCCCCACCAGGGCAAGCATGATCCTGCGCCACCTTGAATTCCAATATACATCGGTCTATTGTTCATTCGAACAAAGCTCACGCTAGTACTATCCTCACTGGCAAGCTGTCCATTCACGAAAATTTTTGTGCCGCTGGAACTCATTGTAGTAACGACGTGTAGCCAGTTACCCATCTCAATACTTGTCGAGAAGTTGGTTCCTGCCACTGTACTACTAAACGCGTCGATGCCAATGTCTCCCTTGTAGAGAGTATCTTGACTCAGACCGATACGGGAACTGAATCCGTATCTATCACAACATTTCGCCAATACCACATGTTCTGCACCATATTCTATCGACTGTGAACAATCCGACCATGTTTGACCAAATGGATCTGTTCGTCTTAGCCAATAACAAATTGTTGCAGTGTTACTGGTAAACTGCAAAGATGGACTGTTTGCTACACTGATGAAACCTGGATTTGAAACTCCCCCTAACAACAGGGCCGGTCCGATTATTCCCTCTCCAAAATTTATTGATCCGTTACTTGAACCATGATTTCCATTTCCGCTCTCATCGTTTGCGTCGCCGTTAAAGGGATAGTAAGCAACTAAATCGCTATTTAGATCTACCCACCCCCCTTCATGGTAGAGAGAATCAATTTCATTATCGGAAAGTGTACGATTGTAGATCCGGACATCATCGAGAACTCCATTGAACCGCGTCGAGGAATTCCATGGACCTGATGAACCCTGATCCTTGAACCAGTGCTTTGCGAGACCGGCGAATTCCTGCAAGGTTGAGATAGTCCCAGTAGTAATACTTCGAGAGCCACGTGAACTATAATTTCGGTAAGCCTTCATCGTTGCACTGGAGTTGTCAAACACCATTACATAGTGTTGCCAAGTATTTACCCAACGGCTGTCAAACGGCGTGTATATCTCATTCACGACGCTATTCTGCATGATTATGAATCTCAAGGAACTAGTTCCAAATCTATCCATGTGTCCAATGGTCATCCAGCCTGTTGCGCCTGCTGAATCCGCACCGAAAGAGATATAACTTTCTCCGTCCAAAAACGAAAGATTGTACTCCTTTACCCACAAACTAATAGTAAACTGGTTAACTCCCTCGATTAGATCGGGAATAGCTACATGAATATCTGAACCGTTATTACCTGTATTCCCATCTATCAGACAAGCTTTGTTGGGGTTTCCGAATCTGTCAGCGGTATATGACGTTCCGTACGAAGTTCCATGATTTCCATTTCCACTCTCATCATTCGCATCGCCGTTGAAAGGGTAATAGGCAACAAGTCCACTATCCAACGATATGCTTGAACTAGATGTAAAATGATTCGTAGTCAAGGGTTGTAAGGAAGCGCCAAATGAAAGTGTAATATTATGTCCGTGCATTTGGTTTAATATCCAGATGATGCACCACGCGATGAGGGAGAAGGTAGAAATCATCTTCAGCATATGATCCCTAAGTAGTTAATGACAGAGAAAACGCTGGTCTTAAAGAATCCTTATTTAAGTATATTTCAACGAATGGCCAGCATTCCAGAAAAGCTGAGTATAACGATTAAGGAAGATTTCCAGCTGTGAAACGCTGATATGATAATACACCTTGCCTCAGGAGTCGCAAAGCCGATCAGGCGTCAAGGAGTGTAAGGACTTAAGAAAAGTTTAGCATATTTCTTATTCATCGTTGGCGTATTCACAAATTTTTCCCCATCCCAGTAGAGTACCGACCGTCGGAGTTCTTCTAAATAGCGGGTATCCACTTTTCTTGTTAGTTTCCCTTCTGCCTCCAAACGACGATGAAGCATCAGAAATGGATCGCTGGCATCCACTCTAGTGCACTCCAAGCGTGAATTGAAGTAATATAGTAACGGAACGTGTTCTTTCTCGGTCCAATACTCAGAGACGCCAACCATGAGCAGGGAGTCTGAAGACAACTTACAGTGTGAAGCAATATTTCTCTTTCTTTTTCCCATGGATTGGATGTCGCTCTGTGGAAAGAGGATGTATGCTCGTTCATTTCCCTCTGGTACACCGACAGGTGTGTACGGAATCGTAGCAGGTGAATGACCACGAAGTTCTCTTGGATCAAGGATTGCCAAGCATGCTTGGTTATAGCTATTGTTCTCACCTGGGACAAACAATTCTTTGCTACCATCGCCATCAAGATCATGGAGAGCCATGTAGCGAGGAACCCCAGCCCACCAATACTCTCCAATCAACTTCCTATCCGAGCCGTTCAAAGCAAGGATGACTGATGGATAGTATACAGTATGATTGGCAGAGACAATGATTTCATCCCGTCCATCGTTGTTGAAGTCTTCGACGAAGAGCTGCCTTGTATGATATTGGTCAGAGTATCGTTCAATTCCGAACGTCATGTCTCTATGAATAGGATAGATCCATTTGACAGAACTATCTGCATTATAGCAAATGACCGCGTTCTTAAGAGACCATTGAGTTCTGTAGCCAAAAATCCCTAAAACCTCTCGAGTCCCATCGCCGTCTACATCCGTCGTGGCTAAGTAATCCGATTGCTCATGCGGCTCGCCCATAGCGGGATTACGAAGCACATACTGGTCGTACTCGATGCCTATGTGCTTCCTCCACAACTCGTCTCCCTGAGCGTTGTACACTACCAAAAACTCATCCTTTGCCCGTGCGTAGGCGGGGTTTGTATCTTTCACCGGCTTAAACGTAAGCAATGCCAGTACTATCGCAGCCCCGGCAAATGAAGTCGCGCTGGCTACGCGTATCGGGTGAATCTGGATATAGCGAATGATACGCTGCGCCAGCGGTCTGTAATACGGCTCAATAATCTCGGCATACGCATCAATTGCCTCTTCTGCTTTTTTCGCAAGCGCAGATGTCGGTAATAACAGACGCTTTCGAGCGAGAAGGCGTTCGGCAAAGGCTCGGTCTCTCTCTATCGGGGGAGATTCTAAGTTTTCTTGCAAGCTCGTGTAAAACTCTTTGAGCTTGAGATGGTGCTCTCGGCAGTAAGCGCATTCTTCTATGTGAGCCTCGATAGCGCTCTTTTCCTGCTCGGTTATTTCCTCAGGAGTCAAGAAAATTTTTTCAAGTGTCTGTTCGCTTATATGTTCAATCATAGTTTTTATCTCAGCTACTCATGTACTTGTATACTCATCTACTTAATTATTATTTCAACGTTTATAAGTATTTCCATAAATCCTCAGCGTTCTCCGCTGAGAGGGAGTTCCAACTCCCGACCTGTCGAACAGGTCAGGAGCACAGCTCCTTCCCAGCCAACACTTAAGCTACTTAACCACTGAGCATTCTTTTCTCAACTACTCTGTACTCAAATACTTCCGTATTCCCTTCACACATCCCTCATCAACCTCGCTGCAAATTCTTCACGTGCAATCTTCAGAAGGTATTCCATCTTAGCACGGTACTGTGTCTCATACACATCTTCAGTAATGTCTACATGCTGACGAATATAGTGCAATAGAGATGTTTCAGCATCTTTCATCTCACACCAGTCTACGAGCATATCCTGCATTGCACAAAACATTGCTTCGGCTTGTTTGCGATCTACCTTGCCGCGTGCGAGATAGGTGAGCAGGATTTTTTCTTTCAATGCAAGCTCAACCTGACTGCGCATCCGATCGATCTCAAACTCAGATAATCCATCTATGGAAAACTCGTGGTCAACGTGTTTTAATTGTGCATAGTCGAATTGATAGACCTTTTTAAAAAGCTGTACTACGTCTGTAAGCGGTAGAGATCGTCGGTAGCTTGTTTGTGCGCCAAGAATGGTATGAAGGATTCCGAGCATCTCTGGCGTTGAATGATGTGGCTTCGCACAGCTTAGAAATTCTCGCTCTAACTCTTCAATGGAAAAAGTCTCAAGGTGATCAAGCGGATCAACGCCTTTAGGAGATACCACATATCCCCTGAAATCTTTGTTAAGACAAAAGTGTATAGATTGCTTGAGACTATCTCGAATGTTCCGATGAATCTTTGCACCGTTAGGATCAGACTGAGCATAGAGTCGAGCAAGCTGGGCATCGGCGATACGTTTCAGGAAACTCTTGTAAGCTAAGAAGAGCTCGTTTTCAGGAATTGTTTCAAGATCGGTGTTGAGAGAGTTTCTGAAATTCTCTAAGAGCGGAAATCTTCTCTCTTCATCACGGGCAAAAGCTTCGGCAATACAATCATAGGCTAAATCCGTGAGAGTCAATCCTTGCTGGAGACAGAGATTAGTGATCGAGGCTCGAATGTATCCAAGATACGATTGAACGATAGAGCGTGAGAGTTGGATGAATCGACTCAGGTCAGTTTCCGAGATCGAGCCTTTGAGGAGGCTCTGTAAATAGGTCCTGAGATACTCGATACAAATTTTCACATGATTACTTCCTTGTAATCTTTCGCATGACCTCGTTTGAAAGATTTGCGAACAAACTCTTTATTTCCTTCACATTGATGTCCTTGAGCATTTCAACTGGCCATCGATTGATTTCGTCAGGGAAGTCTTTTACCTTCTCGAAGGCGATTGCGAGCCAGTAGAGATCAAAGCCTGGATCCTTTTGAGCTGCACCTTGAACAAGGTTCTTGAAGTCCATCTTTTTCAAAATGAAAAATACATCGACAGCATCTCGTGGCTCCGCTCTCCCGAAAAATGCTAGGATTTTATCAACTGCGAGATCATGAAAATTATTAATCTTCACCCCGATGTCTGAATCCACGAGAGGCTCAAATCGAAATGGTGAATCAAGGGCCATTTGGACTCGAGTAGCTTCAGATGGTGACTGAAATTCTAATTCTACAATGGATTCAAACCTTCGTACTATCTGAACCGTGGAGATTTTTTTCAACTCTTCTTCATATAACCGTGAAACCGGCAGAATCAATTCTTTTTGGGCTGTAAAGAGATCGAGGTCGAATGATTTACGATGCCCCAGATAGAATTCTGCAAGTGCTGTTCCACCGGTCAGGTAAAATTGAGATGCATCTGTGAGCTTTGAAAATGACAGTAACGCTTCTCGTTGAAGGTGGCTTATGATACCTTTACCCTTGAGCTGCAAAGTAATTTTCCCAAAGTCTTCTGATATGGTTGGGTAGATCGAATTCAGGCAGTAATTTTTTTATTTCGTCCAAATCGAGCGCAGCAATATCCTCAGACCTCCCATGCATCAAGACCTGTTTGAGATACCATTTCCTCTGGAAGGGATCACTCAGGTCAATCTCATTCTTTGACCAGACGATATATCGTTTTGGCTGCATAATGAATGATAATAGAAAGAAAATCGCAATGAATCAAGTATTGCATCTTCTCCAAATTTTCTCTATTTTTGCATCAATTCAAGAATATACACTGTTAACAGACATTCATTATTCACTTAACGGATCAACTATATGCATGAAGCATCTCAGGTAAATCGTCCGGTCACAAAGCAGGTTAAGCCATACGTTCCTGCTGAAACATCACTCAAGGAATTAACATTCAAATCACTCCTTCTCGGTGTGCTGATGGCAGCAATCCTTGGTGCAGCAAATGCGTATCTCGGACTCAAAGCAGGCATGACTGTCTCGGCAACGTTTCCTGCGGCAGTCGTCGCTATGGCAGCGCTGCGGCTCTTTCGTGGTTCCATCCTCGAAGAAAACGTTGCTCGAACTACCGCATCGGTCGGTGAAGCACTCGTTGCAGGTGCAATCTTTACCATTCCTGCATTTCTGATGGTGGGAGCGTGGAAAACATTCAATTATTGGGAGAGCGTGATGATCATGATTGTTGGCGGTGTGCTTGGCGTGCTGCTCATTATCTTCCTTCGTCGAGCCTTAATTGAAGAGGCGGTCGATCTTCCTTATCCTGAAAGCGTTGCAACGGCGGAGATGGTCAAAGCCGGTCAGAAGGGTGAGACGGGTGCCAAGTTTGTCTTCGGTGCAGCAGGTTTAGCGGCAATGATAGAGTTGTTTAAAAATCCTCGCGGTATACAACTCATCGGTGAAAGCTGGGGACATTTTTATCACTTTGCAAAATCAAAGATTCAATTTTTTCAAGGTGCGACGACACCGCTGGGTGATGCACAAACGTATGGCGGCGGCATTTTTCTATCGACTCCGGTTGCCTCACCGGCGCTTATGGGTGTCGGGTACATTATCGGACCACGTCTTGCAGCAATTGCATTCTCAGGTGGGTTATTTGGCTGGTGGGTATTAATTCCGATAGCGTTGTTTTTCAACAGTGGATTAGAAATAATGGCAGCCGGTGGAATCGAGTGGGATTCATTATTGAACGAGGTATGGCGTCGTCAAGTGCGTCCGATGGCTGTTGGTGCAATGCTTGTGGGTGCTGCGTATACATTATTCAAGTTACGTCATGAACTCAGGACAGGACTTGGGAAAGCGTTTACCGACTTTCGCATCGCTGAAGGAGGACAAACGACAGTGTCCCGTCTGAGCCTTGATCTTCCGATGCGCTGGATCATCCCAGGTATTATTGCGATGGTTGTGCCAATCACGATTCTGTATGAATATTTCAGCAGCGACTGGCTGAGTGCTGTCGTTGCAGCGATTGTTATGTTGCTGACTGGCTTTGTGATGTCCGCTATAGCTGGCTATCTCGTTGGCTTGATGGGTGGATCGAATAATCCAATTTCCGGATTAACACTCTCCTCACTGGTTATTGCAGCGGTATTGATGGTCATGTTAGGTGTGACCGGTCTTCACGGAGTTACTGCGGTTTTGGGTGTTGCTGCAGTGGTTTGCTGCGCTTGCGGTATTGCAGGGGATATGCTGCAGGATATGAAGGTTGGTCAAATCCTTGGAGGTACACCTAAGAAGATGCAAATCGCTGAAATTATTGGTGTCATTGTTGCCGCCTTTGTGCTTCCAATTCCGATGCAAATTTTGCACGATGGGACGCCGGGCGGGATTGGTGGACCAAGCCTGCCCGCACCACAAGCAGGTCTTATGTCGATTATGGCACAGGGCATTGTTGGAGGAGACATGGCGTGGCCACTGCTGCTCATGGGGGCAGCGTTTGCCGTGGTACTAATTTTGCTGCGGGCTCCTTCGGTCATGTTGATCGCAGTGGGAATTTATCTGCCGTTCGAAACCACTTTTGCTATTTTCGCTGGAGGGCTTATCAGATTGATTACCGATAAGATCGTTGAACGAAGAAAGCTCGCTTCCGAAGATCGTGTACGCGTCGAAAATCGTGGTATCCTTCTCGCATCCGGGCTGGTCGCAGGTGAAGCGTTGACTGGAGTGCTTCTGGCAAGTATCGTTCTGTTAAATTGGGAGTTACCGCACATCAGTGATAATCCGATTCTTGGGCTAACGGTGTTTCCCATTATTGCGTTGGTGTTGATTGGTATCCCACTGAGAAAATTGATGAAGGCATAAATCCATTTACAATTTTAAATCTGCAATTTGGAAATTGCTATTTAGAAGATGAGAAGACAATGTTTGCGGTGGTGAGAGCGCTTGAAATCATAGGTGAGGCAGTAAAAAATATACCCATGCGGATGAGGAAACAGCATGGTACGATACCATGGAAAATGATGGCAGGTATGAGGGACAAACTGATCCATGAATATTTTGGAGTAGATGTAAAAGTTGTTTGGAAAACTATAAGAAAGGATATACCTCGCCTAAAGTCACCGCTCACTTTAATGAGTAAGGAGATCAACAACAGAAATCAAAGCAAGAAATGAACACAGCACTCCTCTCTGCCGCCCTCATTGCCGTCCGTGATTGCATGGGCGTCAAGAAAAACGAGAATGTCCTTATCATCACCGATGAGCCGATGCGGAATATTGGCTATGCACTCCGGCAGGCTGCTAAAGAGGTTGGAAATGAAGTTCTTTTTGTCGAAATGCTTCCAAGAAAAACCAATGGCGAAGAACCACCTTCTGAAGTTGCTGCGTTGATGAAGGTTTTTGATGTTGTTCTATGTCCAACCTCAAAATCGCTGACACACACAGATGCACGACGTGCGGCAAGTGCACGCGGCGGTCGAGTTGCTACATTACCGGGAGTCACTGAAGAAATTATGATTCGCTGCATGAACGCCGACTATCATAAGATTGCAGAGCGAACTCTTATACTTTGTTCGTTGTTAGAAAAAACGAAGGTGATTCGAGTTCAAGCTCCTGCAGGAACTGATATTACCATGCCAATTGAAGGAAGAAAAGCATTTGCAAGCACGGGACTATTCCGAGAAAAAGGTCAGTGGGGAAATCTTCCAACAGGTGAGGCATATCTTGCCCCGTTAGAGGGACAGTCCAATGGCCTGGTTGTTGTCGATGGCTCCATGGCAAGTATTGGCGTTGTAAAGGAACCAATTCGTATTATTGTCAAAAATGGTTACGCTACTGAAATTGCTGGTGGCACAGCAGCAGAGAAATTAATTGAACTTCTTGAGCCACATGGCAGAGACGCACGAACAGTTGCTGAGTTTGGAATCGGCACAAATGATAAAGCGATTCTGTCTGGAAATATCCTTGAAGATGAAAAAGTGATGGGAACAATCCACATCGCCTTTGGTGACAACAAATCCATGGGCGGGTCAGTCCGCGTCGCCAGCCACCTTGATGGGCTTATCAAACAACCGACAGTGTGGTTTGATGACGAGCAGATTATGAGGGAGGGAAAATTCGTTGTCTCGATTTAAGCTGAGCGATTTTCAATTTACAAATTGCAATTTACAATTCACTCACTTTAGGGAGAAATGTTATGACAGAAGAAGAACTAAAAGTACGATGCAAACAAATGGCTCTGCGAGTCATCAAACTAGTGTTGTCACTTCCAAAGAATAAGGTTGCAGACGTCTTAGGCAAACAACTTGTAAGGTCAGCAACATCGGTGGCAGCTAATTATCGCTCTGCGTGTAAGGCTCGCTCAAAAGCCGATTTCCTATCAAAACTTGGCATTGTCGAAGAGGAAGCAGACGAGACTCAACTCTGGATTGAGTTGATTGCAGATTCGGGACTTGTGAAACCTCCCCGTGTGGCAAGCTTGCCCGACGAGGTGAAACAATTGACTGCAATCTTAGCCGCTTCTAGGATTACTGCTTCACACCGCAGAGGCTGAGCAAATCGGAAATTGGCAATTGAAAATTGTAAATGCCTGAGTATTTACATGGCAAGCACTTCACCGTCGACCAAGCTCGCCGTATGCTTTCTGGCATCAGGCATCTTATTGAAGAAATTGTTACATTAAAAAAGAAACTCGATAAACAAGGCTATGATATCTACACCCATCAGTACTTTGGTGGTAGTGGTCCCAATGGACAGCGAGTTTTCCCACATGAACTGGAACGACTCGTCAAAATTGCCAAAAAACTCAACCAAAAGGGTATTCTCACTAAAAGCTTAGATGAGGGATTAATCGATTTCCCTCACATTCGGTCTAATGGTGAGGAGGTATATCTGTGCTGGAAGCTTGGGGAAGACGACATCCTGTTCTGGCATCGAATAGCAGATGGGTATGCGGGGCGAAAGCCGCTGTATGAATTGTGAAAGAGAAAGGTTAGTATGAAAAAAATTTATCGTTATCTCATTCTTGCAATTGTCATTCTTGGAACTGCAGGATATTTTTGGATCAGAAATTCCAATAATAAAGATATTACGTATCGCACAGAAACAATCTCACGTGGTGATATCGTGGTACAGGTTCGTGCCACAGGAACAATCAAACCCGTGCAAACTGTTCAGGTCGGGAGTCAGGTTTCTGGAATCATTGCGAAGATTAACGTTGATTTCAATTCGGAGGTAAAGAAGGGACAAATCATTGCTGTCATCGATTCAACATTTCTCTACGCTTCAGTCAAAGAAGCTCAGGCAAATCTTGAACGAAATCAGGCACAGATCAACGAGGCAGAGCGGAATCTGAAACGGACAAAAGACCTCTTCTCCAAAGATCTGGTATCGCAGGCAGATTTAGACGCAGCAACAACCGGATACGAAACTTCCCTGGCACAATTGAAGCAATCAGAAGCTGCCTTGGAGCGGGCAAGAGTAAACTTGCGGTATGCTATCATTCGCGCTCCTATAGATGGTGTTGTCATTTCCAGAGATGTTGATGTTGGGCAAACCGTCGCTGCCAGTCTGCAAGCACCCAAACTCTTCGAGATAGCAAACGATTTGAAGCACATGCAGGTCGAAGCGAGTGTCGACGAAGCTGATATCGGACAGATCAAAGAAACTCAAGAGGCAACCTTTACAGTCGATGCTCATCCTGAAGAAGAATTTCACGGAACGGTCACACAGGTGCGACTTGCTCCAGTGACAGTCCAGAATGTCGTTACCTATACAGTCGTTATCGAGGTCAATAATCCAGACTTGAAGCTACGACCCGGAATGACAGCAACTGTTTCTATTCTCATTGACAAGCGTGACAATGTTCTCCGTATTCCGACGCTGGCTCTGCGCTTTCAACCACCTGCAGAAGCGATGGAGAAATTCAAGGAGCAGACTGCTGAAGCGGGAGAAAAGCCAGAGGAACATGACTCTGTACGAATCGGCGAAAAGGAAAAGGGAAGAAGCACTGAACGATGGCAGCGTGCGAGTGATGGTGAGCGTGAGCGTTGGCGGGAGCGAATGATGCGGGGTACTGGCCAGGTCGGTGGCGAAATGATGACGCGACGTAGCGGGGATAAGAGCCAGATGACCCGCATTTGGATTCTTGACAATGGCAAACGATTGAAATCTGTAACAGTTAGTACAGGACTTAACGATAGCCGCTATGTTGAGGTTATCGGTGGCGATGTCAAGGAAGGTGATGAAATTGTGCTTGGGACGATCGGTGCTGAAATGGCGGCTGGTTCGACACAGCAGACAAATCCGTTCCAGCCTCGTATGCCCGGCGGTGGTGGACGAAGAGGGTTCTAACAATGAAAAATGTAAAGGGAAAAATGAAAAAGCTCACTGCTCAGTGCTCACCGCCCACTGCTCTTTGCTCTGAGCCGCCATTCGTAATCTGACATGATGCGTTTTCTTGAAATATTTCGTATTGCCTTCGACGCGTTGTTGCGCAACAAGATGCGTTCGCTTCTGACGATGCTCGGCATCATCATCGGAGTCGGAGCTGTGATTGCGATGGTAGCAATCGGTCAAGGCGCGCAGGCTTCGGTTGATGCACAGATTAGTACATTGGGAACCAACGTCTTATTGATTTTTCCATCCACGACCACACGCGGCGGAGTGTCGGCAGGCTTCGGAACTGGAACAACACTGACGGAAGAGGATGGTCAGGCGATGAAAGAACAATGTCCTGCCGTTGCCCATGTGAGTCCACTTCTACGTCAGGGTTCTCAAGTTGTCTATGGCAATCTGAACTGGGGGACTGTTGTGCAGGGTGGTTCGCCTGATTATTTTGCAATCCGTGATTGGCACATTGATAAGGGTGATTTTTTTATGGATCAAGATGTGCGAGGCTCGACAAAGGTGTGCCTTCTGGGCCAAACTATCGTTCAACAATTGTTTGGAGATGAAGATCCTATTGGCAAAACCATACGGATTAGAAATATTCCTTTTCGAGTGGTAGGTACACTCAAACCAAAAGGACAAAATATGATGGGACAAGATCAGGATGATATCATCATTGTTCCCTACACTACATTACAAAAACGGTTAATGGGACATACACGAACGTGGGGATACATCATTTCGGCTGTTTCAAAAAGTCAAATCCTTGAAGCACAGCAGCAAATTACAGACCTTCTTCGCTTACGGCATAAACTCGGTGCAATGGAGGATAACGACTTCACGATTCGCACCCAGACAGAAATCGCTGAAGCATCTTCCGCAACTTCTAAGATCATGACAACGCTGCTTGGAAGTATTGCATCTGTCTCTCTCATTGTCGGAGGTATTGGCATCATGAACATCATGCTTGTTTCCGTAACGGAACGGACACGAGAAATTGGCGTGCGCATGTCGATCGGAGCTCGACGGCGAGACATCCTCTCTCAGTTCTTGATGGAGGCAATTGTGATAAGCTTAGTTGGAGGACTTATTGGCATTATCCTCGGGGTGACTGGATCGAGTCTTATCTCCAAGTTTGCCGGCTGGCCCACTTTTATTTCCAAAAACTCGATCCTTCTTGCTGTGTTTTTCTCGATGGTAGTAGGTGTTTTCTTTGGCTACTATCCAGCCCGCAAAGCATCTAATCTCAATCCGATTGATGCGCTCAGGTATGAGTAACGTGAAAATGAATCTTGTTATCGAGAAAATGAATTGCCAGAGATATGAACTAGCTGTGTAATCTTGCTTTTTTACTACACAATGTCTATATTTACTTCAGCATGAATGTTGTTATGCGATATATCCATTGTGGAACCGATTCCGCAGCCTCAGATCAACACATAACACTGGATGTCGCAAATGATCGAAAGAGTGCAAAAACAGGAGAAAAAAAGTTTATCCTGGAAATGTCCCGCTCGAAACGGGACATTTTTTTTGGTTCTCAGATGCCATTTTGATGGTTGTTCAAGACGTCCAACATATACTTGACGCATGGGCACCGAAAGACATAGCATGGAATCGAGACAACGTTGGACTCCAAATCGGATCGAGTCAAAAAACCGTTCGGAAAATTCTTGTTGTCCTGGATCTGACTGATGAAGTTATTAAGGAAGCACGTAGGAAAAAAGTTGATCTGATCGTTAGTCATCATCCCCTCCTCTTTCATCCGATCAAAACTATCACTCATGATGGAAGAGTAGGGCGTTTGATTCAAAAGCTTATTGAGAGCGGAATCGCTCTCTTTTCTGCTCATACAAATCTCGATTTTACGCGTCATGGCGTAAGTTTTACACTGGCGGAAAAATTAGGTTTATACAAAATTGACTTTCTTCATAAGAGCTATAAAAATCAAAAGAAAATTGTTGTCTTTGTCCCACGTGCCCATGTTGATCGTGTCACAGAGGCAATGGCTGTAGCGGGTGCAGGGCGGATTGGCAAGTATGAGTTGTGTTCATTCCGAGCCGAAGGGACAGGAACTTTTAAACCCTTAGAAGGAGCTAAACCATTTTCTGGTAAAATTGGCAACCTTGAAAAAGTCCCTGAGATACGACTTGAAATGATCGTTCAAGCGTCGAAAGCACATGATGTCATCAATGCCATGCGCTCATCTCATCCGTATGAAGAGGTTGCTTACGATGTATATGACTTAGATAATACCAGCTATGATTATGGTGAAGGAGCAATAGGGGAATTCAAAACTCGTATGCCAGCAAAAAGATTCCTCGAACATATTTGCCGAACGCTAAGAACCCGAACTGTTCGATATATTGGAAATACCAAACAAAGGATTTTGCGTGTAGCAGTATGCGGTGGAAGCGGTTCGGAGCTTCTGCCTATTGCAATACAACAAGGTGCAGATGCATTGATCACTGCAGATATCAAATATCATACATTTCAGGAGACCGATTTGAAGATTATGCTGGTTGATGCTGGTCATTTTGAAACTGAGCAGCCAGTCGTTCAGAAAATTGTAGAGTATCTCAAAAGGCAGTTTTTGATTCAGAAAAAACACATTAAGGTTTTTCCGTCAAGATCATCGTATAATCCAGTTCAATATTTTGTGTTATGAGGGAGATTACGGTGGAAAATAAACTGAAATACTTATATGCACTGCAACAAATCGATACACAATTGCAAGAGGTTCAAGAATTAAAGGGCGACCTCCCAGCTATCATTGCCGATCTCTCAGCAAAAGTAGATGAATTAAAAGCAAAAATTAAGGAGCTTAATACTTTCATCAAACAAGGAAAGATCGATCGGGATAACGCTGACCTTGAGATCATTGAGCTTGCAGAAAAAATAGAAAAATACAAAAGCCAGCAATTACAAGTTAAGTCGAACAAACAATACGACGCACTGACAAAAGAAATCGAAACGGCAGAGCAAAAGTCTGAAAAGTTGGAAAAAGAAATGGAGATATTGGAAGGAAAAATCCAAGTAGCTAAAACAGATCTGGATACGTTCAATGCTGAGCTTTCCGAAGTTTCTGGAGAGCTCGACGAACGGCAGAAAGAGCTGCGAGAACTGAATAAAGAACATGAAAAAGAAGAATTGAAGCTCCAGCATGAGCGTGAAAAAATTAGGGTTCGTGTCGATAAACGAGACTTAGAACGGTATGAACTGATTCTGAAAGCAAAAGGTGGGAAAGCAGTTGTGCCTATCAAGCGAGGTGCTTGTGGAGGTTGTTTTAACCGCGTACCTCCACAGAAGATTTTAGAGATTCGACAGAATTCTCGACTTTATGTCTGTGAGCATTGTGGTCGCATCCTCGTTTCAGATGAAATAGTTGAGAAAAGTTTAGCCCTGACATAATCACCCAGTGTACATTTGTCAAATGCACACTGAGTGTTACTACAAAAGTGTGAAGAAGACTATACATCGCGCAATCGCGTCCGCCTTTGACGGACGAGGAAAGTCCGAACTCCACAGGACTGAGTACCCTGCGTTAAGTGGGGGTGTTCGTTCCGAAGCATCGGGACGTGACAACGGATAGTGTCACAGAAAAAATACCGTCACGTTTTGTGAAGACTGCGTCAAACGAAACGGGATAAGGGTGAAAAGGCGAGGTAAGAGCTCACCAGTGGCGTCGTAAGGCGCCAGCTTGACAAACCCTACTCGGAGCAAGACCATGTAAGTCCCGCTCTCTGCTTTAGACAGAGTGAAGAGTGATCCGCTCAACTTCTCTCAACATTGCTGAAGAAAACGGGATGGGTAGGTCGCACAGAGCAATGATTGCGTTTCCGATTCTCCACTTGTGTCGAATCGGGAAACAGAATTCGGCTTATAGATGCATAGCCTTCTTTTCACTTGTTCTATTCGTCTTGATTGTAGAACATTTATTGAAGGAACACTAAGACTGTGAAAAGAACATATCGCTGGAGAGTAGCTACTTCTCCTGATCCTCAAGCAGTGGAACACTTTGCGAAGCAAATCAATGTTCCAGAACCTATAGCAAGAGTACTTATTCATCGCGGGATCTCATCCTACGAGCAAGCAAAAGAATTTTTCAGGCCCCAACTGAGTCATCTTCACGACCCCTTCTTGATGGATGGCATGGAGCAAGCTGCACATCGTGTTCTCATAGCACTAGAGCGCAAGGAAAAAATTCTTATTTTTGGAGATTACGATGTTGACGGTACCAACAGTGCTGCAATGCTCTACCTCTACTTCATCCAGATTGGTCTAGAAACCACCTTCCACATTCCTGATCGCATCAAAGAAGGATATGGCATTTCTACAGTCGGCATTGATCGAGGAAAAGAATTCGGTGCTACGCTCCTGATCGCTGTTGATTGCGGAATCACTGCCATTGAACAAGTTAAATATGCTCGTTCACAGGGAATAGACGTCATCATCTGTGACCATCACGAGCCAGGTGAGAAAATCCCCAATGCTTGTGCCGTCCTCGATCCGTTGAAAACGAACTGCCCCTATCCGTTCAAAGATCTGTGCGGATGTGGTGTGGGATTCAAATTGATGCAAGCAATCTCTCGTTTAAGGAACAATGAAGAAATCGTCTTTGAGTACATTGATTTTGCAACCTTAGCAACGACTGCAGACATCGTTCCTCTCATTGGCGAGAATAGAGTGTTAACGAAAATCGGGTTGGAAAAAATCAACACTCAACCGCGTGCTGGTATTCGTGCCCTGATTGAAAGCTCGGGGACTCAAGAAGGGAAAGTAACTACTGGCCAGATTGTCTTTATCTTAGCCCCGCGGATTAACGCTGTTGGAAGATTAGGTGATGCATCGCGTGCTGTCAAATTACTGACATGCGACGATCCAATTCGGGCATTGGAGTTAGCTCAAATTCTTGAGGAGGAAAATCGTAATCGTCGAAAAATTGACGAGGATACGTTCTTGAAGGCTCAATATCTTGTAGAAAATTATTTAAACGTTGATACTGATCCTGCCATTGTCCTGCATTACGATGAATGGCATCCAGGGGTGATCGGTATTGTTGCTTCACGGCTCGTCGAAAAGTACTATCGCCCGACGATCATGATGACTACAGTTGACGGTGTAGCGAAGGGATCGGCTCGAAGTATCGTCGGGTTTGATATTCATAAGGCATTAAAACGTGTTGAAGATAAACTGTTACAATTTGGTGGTCATAAATATGCTGCAGGGCTTGCTGTTGCGTTAGATAGGATCGATGAATTCCGAGAGGCGTTCAACGATGCTGTCGATGAACTCATGTCGGATGATGTGCGCACACCCGAAATTAAAATTGACGCGGAGATCACATTGCACCAATTAACCCCACGTTTTCTCCGCATCCTTAAAGAATTTGCTCCCTACGGACCTGGGAATATGCGACCCGTTTTTCTTGCTCGTAATGTGCAAGTTGTCAACACACCAAAAATTGTTGGCAAAGATCACCTCCGTATGAAGTTGAAACAACATCAGCAAGTGTTTGACGCTATCGGTTTTGGATTGGGCGACTTGATAAATGAGGTACGAAGCAACGACAAGAATTTAGATGTTGTATTTTCTGTCGATGAACATGAGTGGTCTCATCCTTCACCTACTGGCTCTGGTACTGTAACGGAAACATTTCCTCAACTCAAGATCAAAGATCTGCGAAAACATGAACAAGCACCTGCGCATGTTGGGAACAATACCGAAACACAAACGATTCGTAGGGAGGGATAATGTTCTATGTCTGGTCATTCAAAATGGGCAACAATTAAACGGAAGAAGGCTGTTACAGATGCGAAACGAGGAAAGGCTTTCACTCAAATCATAAAAGAAATCACCATAGCAGCCCGCATGGGCGGAGGCGATCCAAGAGGAAATCCACGACTTCGTCTTGCTATTGAAAAAGCAAAAGCAGCCAACATGCCCGCGGACAACATCAAACGCGCGATACAAAAGGGAACTGGTGAACTTCCGGGTGTCGCATACGAAGACGTTACGTACGAAGGTTATGGACCGGGTGGCGTTGCCCTCTTAATTGAATGTGTCACTGATAATAAGAATCGCACTGTCTCTGAAATCCGGCATATCCTCGAACGCAACAACGGAAAACTTGGCGCCACCAACTCGGTCACATGGATGTTCCATCGCAAAGGTGTCATTCATGTGAACAAAGCGGTCTATAGCGAGGATGAACTGCTAGACATCATTCTTGAAGCTGGTGCGGAGGATATGAGGACTGATGAAGAGATGTATGAAATTACCACAGCGCCAGAACATTTTGAAACGGTCAAGAATACCCTTGAAGCGCAAGGTATTAAAGTAAGCGATGCAGAAATTCAAATGGTCCCAGAAAACATAGTGAAGGTTGAAGGCAAAGACGTCGAGGCGGTATTAAAACTGATGGAAGCACTGGAAGAGCATGACGACGTGCAACACGTCTATTCAAACTTTGACATCGATGAGAAAGTGATGGCAAGCTTTAATGTCGGTTAATTGGTTAAATGGTTAATTTATTGCAAATAGTTCTGTGTGGATATCACCATGTCACCCACCATTCAACAATTAACCAATTAACTATTTAACCACTCACCAACCTATGATCGTCCTTGGTGTTGATCCGGGCACACTCATTACAGGCTATGGCATTATTGAATCTCGCAATGGGAAAGTAAAAGTCCTCAGCTCCGATGCTATTAAGAACGATAGCACCAAATCCATGCCTCTACGACTCAAGCTTATCTACACTAGGCTCGCTGAAGTTATTAATAAGTATCATCCAGATGAATTTGCAATCGAGACGGCGTTTTATGGAAAGAACGCCCAGTCCGCACTGAAGTTAGGACACGCACGCGGTGTTGCGATGCTTGCTGCAGTGTCCCATGAAATTCCAACACAGGAATATTCCCCGCGTGAGGTTAAGAAAGCCATCGTTGGAAATGGGAATGCTTCGAAACAGCAAGTTCAATACATGGTTAAATCCCTCTTGAAGTTGAAACAGGTACCAAAGTACTACGACACCACAGATGCCATAGCTGTTGCACTCTGTCATCTCCAACGAGTCATTCAACCTCGAAGAAGGTTTAAAGATTGGAAGTCGTTCGTCACAGTACATCCTGAAAAGCTATCTTCATCTCATAAATCCCGTAAACAATGATCTCCTATCTTCACGGTAAACTGGCTCACAAAAGTCCAACCGAGCTTATCATCGATGTCAACGGCGTTGGCTACGCTGTGCATGTTCCATTATCAACGTATGAAAAGCTTGGGCACACCGATGGACAAGTAAAGATTCTTACGTACATGCATGTCCGTGAAGATGTGATGCAGTTGTATGGTTTTGCAACAGAAGCAGAACGGGAAGCATTTCGTCTCTTGATCTCCATTTCAGGCATTGGACCCAAGATGGCGCAGGGCATCCTTTCAGGTCTGTCCACACAGGAATTAAGAGAGGCAATTATTCAAGGGAACATTGCACTTCTAACGTCCATCCCAGGTGTTGGGAGAAAAACATCGGAGCGCATCATCCTCGAACTCCGCGATAAATTTGCCAAACAGGAAGTCTTTGAAACTCCGTCACCTCCGACAAGCAAACAACTTAAGGCTCGCACCGAAGCAATTGTTGCGTTAATGTCACTTGGTTACACACGGCAGAGTGCTGAGAGAGCAGTCCTCACAGTACTGAGAGAGAGAGTTGATAAGGAAATCTCTGTTGAGGAGCTTATCAAACTGGCGCTTCGGCATAGCACCACATAATCGTCTATTCAACCTGTTGATATTCATCTCAAAACTCAGTACATTCCAATCGTTCAAGTATGGCAAGGAAAACAAACGTCGCAATTGCTGAACGACTCGAGAACGAGGCTGAATTTGATCAGACCCTTCGCCCCTTACACTTTCATGATTTCGTAGGGCAAGAGAACATTGTCGATAACCTGAAAGTCTTCATCAGCGCCGCAAAGAAACGAAACGAGAGTTTAGATCATGTTCTCCTCACGGGTCCACCCGGTTTAGGTAAAACCACTCTGGCATACATTATTGCCAACGATATGGGCTCACAGATAAAGGTCACGTCTGGTCCAGCTCTGGATAAGCCCTATAACCTCGCTGGCGTGCTCACCAATCTGAATGCTGGCGATGTTCTGTTTATCGACGAGATTCATCGCCTTAATCCCCTCGTGGAAGAATATCTCTACTCTGCAATGGAGGATTTTAAGATTGACATCGTTATCGATAGCGGACCGAATGCACGCAGCGTTCAGTTGAATCTTCCAAACTTCACCCTTGTTGGTGCAACGACACGTGCTGGACTTCTCTCTGCGCCACTTCGCTCACGCTTTGGCTTGTCAAATCGCCTCGATTACTATCAACCAACTGATTTAGAAAAGATCATCACCCGCTCAGCGAACATTCTTAATGTTAAAACCGAACCTGATGCAGGTACTGAAATTGCTTGCCGCTCTCGTGGGACTCCACGCATTTCCAATCGTCTGCTCAAGCGTTGTAGGGATTTTGCCCAGGCAGAAGCAAAACTTGCACGCTACGATGGCGTGATCACTAAGGAAGTTGCCGAGTACGCCTTGAGAATGCTTGAAGTTGACGAGCACGGCTTGGACGATATGGACAAACGCATCCTGCTTGCAATTGTAGAAAAATACAACGGCGGTCCTGTGGGTGTCAATACAATCGCAGTTGCTGTTGGTGAAGAACCTGGGACTATCGAAGAAGTGTACGAGCCGTATCTTATCCAAGAAGGCTTTATCAAACGCACACCACGTGGACGAGAGGCAACGGAGTTAGTGTACAAACATTTCAATCTCAAGAAGAAACAGTCCCGCCCTGCGGGATTAACACAAGAGCAGTTGTTTCCCCACCAAGGATAAATGACAACTGACCAATGACCAAGTACGAAGTACGAAGAACACTAATTGGTCAGCTTCCCTATGGCGCTGATTTGTATGATGGATTAACCGAGATTGTGCAGAGAGAAAACATTCGCTTGGGACGCGTTCAGGGCATAGGCGCAACGACTCACGCCGCCATTGCTTATTACGATCAGAACGCGAAGAAGTACAACCCACTTGAGTTTACTGGCGGGATGGAAATTCTTAACTTACAAGGAAACGTCAGCATCAGAGACGGGAAACCATTCGTTCATGTTCACATCCTTCTCGGCGACCCACAAGGGAAGGTGTTTGGCGGACATCTCTTGCCGGGAACAAAACTGTTTGCATGTGAAGTCTTCATCGAAGAGTTTTGGGAATCCATCCCTTCGGGAGAAGATGAAGAACTCGTGCGTGCTTATGATGATCGGACTGGGTTGAATTTGTGGAACAGTGGATATCTTGTCTAAGAAGATGAAATACTTGGTCAGATATTGTCTCTTGTTGGTATCCGCCTCTATTTACTGTCACAGCCAAGAAATTCAAGATACAACCATACAGTATGAGACAAATGTGACCGATCCAGCACAAAATAAATTGTTCACCATGTCAACCGGACAAACAATGCAACAAGGACAATTATCAGTTAGCTTTATTGAAGTTGTTGTACTTCAAGTTAATTACGCTGTCACAGATTTCCTTCAAATCAATCTGCTTAGTTTGCCAACAGAGATACGATTCGACGATCGTCATAATGACTTGAATCTTGTGCTTGGCGTCAAGGCTCAAATTCTGAAA
The DNA here is from genome assembly GCA_016209795.1 of Ignavibacteriota bacterium. Classification (GTDB taxonomy): domain Bacteria; phylum Bacteroidota; class Ignavibacteria; order UBA10030; family SZUA-254; genus JACQVI01. The sequence continues at coordinate 15,446 of JACQVI010000081.1, read as the reverse complement.
TCCAACGGCTTATTTCAAGGACTTTCCATTAGTGCTGATTATGCTAATGTTGGAAACAAATACACATCTTGTTGGGACGAGTGTTACGAGCATTACGAAGGTCCCGTCGATAATCTTTTTAATCTTTATGGTCGTCAATCTCCCGATATTATGTTGGCAAATGTGGCAGCTTCACTTGGCGGAGATCGACTCAAAGGACATTTTAGCATAGGTCAGATTCTATATTCAACAGACGCCTTAGAAACTCAATACTATGGACAAGCAGGAATAGAATACCGCCTCATTCAACGATTCCAGAAAGATGCGATGAAACTCATGTTAGAAGCGACTTCAGTCAATAGCCCTACTGGTTTTGCTAGTCCTGCATATTTATTCGGTTTCAGGTATATCGCTCGTAAGACAGTAATAGACTTCAGTTGGCCATTGGTGATATTCAAAAACCAACTTGTTACAGCTCCATATCCTTTTGGGAGTTTAAACTTTTTCTTCTGAGGAACATTTTATGCCACTCGACAAAGACCTCCAATCAATCCAGGAAATGCGTGAGCTTGTGCAGAAGGCAAAGCAAGCGCAGTTAGAATTTCGTGCGTACGACCAAGCACGCGTTGACCGTATCGTGAAAGCGATGGCAGATGCGGGCTACGAAGCCGCCGAGCGCCTCGGCAGAATGGCACACGAAGAAACTGGCTTTGGCGCAACTGAAGATAAGAAGAAGAAGAACGAGTTTGCCACTAGGCGTGTCTGGGAATCAATCAAAGATCTCAGGACAGTCGGTGTGATCAGCGAAGATCGGGAGAAAAAAATCATCGAGATTGCTGAGCCGATGGGTGTCGTCTGTGCGCTCATCCCGTCAACCAATCCGACATCTACGGTGATGTTTAAAGCAATCATTTCTGTGAAAGGGAGAAACGCCATCGTTGCAAGTCCACATCCTCGGGCAGCAAAATGCACAGTCGAAGCAATAAATGTCCTCGCTCAAGCAGCCGAAGCAGTTGGCGCACCCCAAGGATTGATGTCATGCTTGAGTAATCCTACTATTGAATCGACAAACGAATTGATGAAACATAAACTCGTTTCCCTCATCCTTGCCACAGGCAGCACACCGATGGTGAAAACAGCCTACAGTGCCGGCAAGCCGTGTTATGGTGTCGGCTCGGGCAACGTTCCCGCGTATATCGAGAAGAGCGCTAACATTCGCAAGGCAGTTGCTGATATTGTTTCTGGCAAAGTATTTGACCTCGGTGTACTCTGCTCGACAGAAGCCTCAGTCATAGTTGATTCAGCGATCAGGAACGTCGCCGTCGAAGAATTCAAACGCCGTCGTTGCTACTTCGTTGAGGGCGAAGACAAAGAGAAACTTGCACGAACAATGTTCGATCAACGTGGCGCAATCAATCCAGACATCGTTGGTAAACCTGCTCCATACATTGCTCAGAAAGCTGGATTCTCAGTGCCTGCTGAGACAACAGTTCTGATTGCAGAACAAGCTGGAGTTGGCAGAGAATACCCGCTCTCGCGAGAAAAGCTCTCTCCAGTTCTTTCCCTGTACACTGTCGATAATTGGCGAGAAGGATGTGAGCGGTGCATTGAACTCCTGGAATTCGGTGGCATCGGCCACACACTTGTCATTCACTCGATGGATGAAGATATTATCATGAAGTTTGCTTTGGAGAAGCCAGCATTTCGCATCCTCGTCAACACGCAAGCTGCGCTTGGCGCAGTCGGTTACACGAATGAACTACTGCCTTCGATGACGCTTGGTCCCGGAACATTCGGCGGATCAATTATTTCTGATAATGTCTCTGCAAAACATATGATCAACATTAAACGACTGGCATTTGAGACAAGACCGATTAATCCACCTGACCGTACAGAAGCACGTATACCAGAACCATCATTCAAACCAGAGATCAAGCCAGCGGTAAGCCATAATATTCCAGTTGAAGTCCCAAAACCCGCACCGACCAAATCATGGATGGAGGAGATTGATGAGCGGATCCGTCTCAAAGCTAGTAACGTTCCTGTTTACAAACCGAAGAGCAATCCTTCATCAGAAAAGAAATCTTCTGGTATGCTTGGTAGTGGAATTTCAGAGGAAGAAGTTGAACGCATTGTCAAGGAGTTTTCCCGACGGGATCGTTGAACAGAGCGGTGAAGAAGACCTCACCCCACACCTTTCCTAAAAGGAGAGGGAGTTTGTTCAAAAAACTACCCCGCTCCTTCTACCTTCGACCAACCCTAACAGTCGCCAAAGATCTCCTGGGAAAATATTTCTGCCGAAGAATTGATCGACAACTACTCATTGGAAAAATCGTTGAAGTGGAAGCCTACCTTGGAGAGACCGATCCCGCCAGTCACGCTTATCGCGGTCAAACCATACGCAACGAGGTCATGTTCTGGGAAGGGGGACACCTGTATGTCTACTTCACGTATGGCATGCACTTTTGTGCAAATGTGGTAACGGAAGAAAAAGGAAAAGGCAGAGCGATATTGCTGAGAGCGGTAGAGCCGATCAAAGGAATCAAGTTGATGTGTAGGAACAGAGGATTCACAACAGATGGAACGCCTGCCCGCCGAAGTCCGCCTTTGCGGACGGCAGGCGGGGATTATAGGATGTTGGCAAACGGACCGGCGAAGTTGTGCGATGCGTTTGGAATCAAGAAAGCGCAGAATGGTACTGACCTACTTGGGGACGAAATTTACATAGCGAATGGGGAAACAATCCCGGAGTCAAAAATCATTTCTACAATAAGGATCGGCGTTAAGAACGGTAGTGACAAAAAATGGAGATTTTATATCGAAGGCAATCGGTGGGTTTCAACATAATGAGGGGTTTTGCAACATTAAACAGATTTCTCTGTGCGAAGCAGAGAAATGACATCTCCGCCCAAATCCAGACAATGCTTTCTCAGATCAGCGTACCAAGTAACATTCCGTTTAGATATCGGAACTACTGCCCTCCTCCCTGGAGTAGTAACCAATCCCTGGATACGATCATCCAGTACTTCGCACAGAAGAAATGTTAGGGGCGACCTTCGCACGCCGCCCCCACCTCCACTAATCCACCATTACTAACTTGCGGAGGATGCTATGGCTCTGCCATCATCCTTCCTTTGTTATAAATACAATCAAGAAATGGTTTGTCTGGAAAAAGTTTCAAGAAATTAAACGGGAAATCTAGCGTGAGAGAGGATAGCTTTGGGATAAGTATTTACAGAATATTCAATTCCCGTTTCAAAAACCTCCCGGTATACGACTGCTTTATCTTTGCAATCTCCTCTGGTGTTCCCTCCGCCACAATTCTCCCACCATCATCTCCCCCCTCTGGTCCTAAATCAATAATCCAGTCAGCAGATTTGATAACGTCCATATTGTGCTCGATGACGATGACGGTGTTTCCTTTATCGACAAGCTTGTTCAAAACGGAAAGCAACATACGGATATCTTCGAAATGCAACCCCGTTGTCGGCTCATCCAAGATGTAGAGCGTCTTTCCAGTTCCAACTTTTGAAAGTTCGGTCGAAAGCTTCACGCGCTGTGCCTCACCGCCAGAAAGCGTTGTTGCTTGTTGTCCAAGCCGGATGTAGCCCAAGCCGACATCGTACAGCGTTTGCAGTTTCCTTTTCAGCGGAGGAATATCCTTGAAAAATTCAACGGCTTCCTCGACGGTCATAGCTAACACATCAGCAATGGACTTCCCCTTGTAAAGAATATCAAGCGTTTCTCGGTTGTAACGTTTGCCTTTGCAGACTTCACAGAGGACGTAGACATCAGGCAGGAAGTTCATCTCGATCTTCCGTACACCGTCCCCTTCGCACTCGTCACAGCGACCGCCTTTGACATTGAAACTGAATCGACCAACCTTATAGCCGCGAATTTTTGCCTCTGGCAGTTGTGCATACAAATCTCGAATGTGGGTAAACAGTCCAGTATACGTTGCAGGATTCGAACGTGGTGTACGCCCTATAGGTGACTGGTCGATCTCGATGACCTTGTCAATGTTTTCCAAACCCTCGATAGATTTGTACGGAAGAGGAACAACTTTGGACTTGTAAAATTTGCGTGCAAGAATCTTGTAGAGTGTGTCCGCAATAAGCGTTGATTTCCCCGAGCCGCTTACACCTGTGATACAGACAAATTTACCAACAGGAATAGAAACACTAATAGATTTCAGATTGTTGCCCGTACACCCTTTGAGGACCACACATTTACCATCTCCTTCCCGCCGCTCGAAAGGTATCTCAATTTTTTTCTGACCAAATAGATAGAGAGCCGTGTACGACGTTCCATCATAGCCATTCCCAGAAATTTTTAATTCTTTAGGCTTTCCTATGGTCACTACATAGCCTCCATGCTCACCAGCACCCGGACCTAAATCCACTACGAAATCAGCACTCTGGATTGTCTCCTTATCATGTTCAACAACAATGATCGTATTGCCTAAGTCTCGAAGTTCTTTCAGACTGTTGATCAGCTTAATGTTATCACGCTGGTGAAGACCGATGCTTGGCTCATCGAGGATGTATAACACACCGACTAACTGCGAGCCAATCTGTGTTGCGAGACGGATGCGCTGTGCCTCGCCGCCTGAGAGAGTCCGAGCTGATCGGTCAAGCGTGAGGTAATCTAAGCCGACATTGAGAAGGAACTGGAGACGCTGTTTGATTTCTTTCAGGATTTGAGTTGCAATTTCAAGTTGACGTTTGTTAAGCGTAAACGATTCGAAGAATTGACGTGCATCCTGAATAGAGAGCTTCACAACATCATGGATATTGACTGCCTTCTTCGTGTTAGTGTCAATGAGTTTAACAGATAAGCTTTCTTTCCGCAAACGTCCTCCTCTGCACTCTGAACATGGCTTCGTGTTCATAAATGATTCAACCCACTGACGCACTCCTTCTGATGATGTCTCTTCGTAGTAATGCTTCATCGTCTCGATGATACCGCTGTAGCGATGTTTATATACGAGCGATCTACCACCGGAAGCCGTGTATGAAATTTCAAACTTCTCATCGTCTGCACCATAGAGTAAAATAGGAACAACCTTCTTCGGAAGCTTGTTGATCGGTGTATCAAAATCAAATCGGTATTTTTCGGCGACCGCTTTTACCTGATTCCACAGCCACATCTCGCGCGGTTTGCCAAGGGGTGCAAGACCTTCTTGATTCAAAGAGTGTGAGTCGTCAGGAATGATAAGATCGATATCGAACTCCTTTGTTTCTCCAAGTCCATTACAAGAAGGGCAAGCGCCATAGGGCGAGTTGAACGAAAATGAATTCGGTGCAGGCTCGTCGTAGCTGATACCGCAGGAAAGACAAGCAAGATGCTGGCTGAAGAGCTGATCTCCACCCTGCTGTGCAACTTGCTTACGTTCATCTTGCGGGAGTGAGTTTACGATCACCATACCCGAGCCTATTCTCAATGCCGCTTCAATCGATTCGGCAGTACGAGAGCGCATGTCTGAGCGAACAACAAGTCTATCAACAACAACTTCTATATTGTGAATCTTGTACCGATCGACCTGCATGCCCTTGTAAATTTCTTTGATCTCGCCATCAACACGCACTCGGAGGAAGCCATCTTTGACGATTTGCTCGAACAACTCACGGTAATGCCCCTTTCGTCCCCGTATCACCGGCGCGAGGATTTGAATTTTCGTGGCCGAGGAATACTCCATCACTGCATCGATGATTTGATCCACGGATTGTCTTTTCACTACTCGCCCACACTTGTAGCAGTGCTGAACGCCTACACGGGCGAAGAGAAGACGAAGATAATCATAGATTTCGGTTACTGTGCCAACTGTTGACCGTGGGTTATGGGAGACACTCTTCTGCTCGATGGAAATTGCAGGGCTTAGTCCTTCGATATAATCGACATCCGGTCGCTCCATGACACCAAGAAACTGCCGTGCATAGGCTGAGAGACTCTCCACATAGCGGCGCTGTCCCTCGGCATAGATCGTATCAAAGGCAAGGCTGGATTTGCCGGAGCCGGAAAGTCCAGTAATAACAATGAACTTATCCCTCGGCATCTCCACATCGATATTCTTCAGATTATGGACGCGAGCACCCTTGACTATGAGCTTATCCTGTTCCATTGATGATAAGGAGAATTGAAGATTTATCTATCAGAGAAAAGTATTAAAAGGGAGAGAGAAATGCAAAAGGAAATCCTTGTGGAGGTTACAGACCTCCACAAGATCGAATTGATTAATTCCCAGTGGCAAACTCGAGCCTATAGGGCGTTCTCAGCCGATCTCCACTAATTGAGGATAGCGTTGTATCCAGCGTGACAGTATAGATCGTATATGGTGCTAAGGGCTCATTGGGAGAATATATGAATGCAGCAAGCTGCGGAGGAAACAGAAATCTACCTTCAACTTGCGGAGAAATACTGAATGCCCTCGATGCATTCAGAGTGTCGATGAGGTAGGTAAATCCGAACGTGATTGTCGTACTTCTGGGTACGTTCGTAAATCCATTTGGCGGATTGCTAGTTATGACTTTGAATGGTGCAGTTTGAAACGAAAATGTGTATGCCTCATCAAGTGGAGTTCCACCCCGTGCCCTCATTGCAGCAGAAATTGTTACAGTAAATGAGGTGCTCACAGGCAATGGTATGATCGGAGAGAAATAGAAGACGCCTGAGTAATCAAAATTGAATAATCCTTGTACAATCGGAGTGATGGTAAACGCCGTTCGAACACTCCCAGTATCAATTTCAGCGTTAAAAGCAATTGCTACACGCGTATTACCATAGAAATCCGTTTCGCCATTTCGAGGTGAAGTAGACTCAACGCGGAATTTCTCGGTTGTAAATGAAAAGTGATATGGCTCGGCAAGCCGCGCACCAGATTTTGATCGGATAGTTGTATCGATGGTAACCGCGTAAGTTGTGCTTGGAGACAAGCTGTATAGAGGGCTGAACGTAAAATATCGACCATTTTCACCAACCCTCACTGACCCATCCAGCATAGGCGCAACTCTAAAAGAATTTCGTATAGTGCTTGTATCTAACATCTCATTGAACTGAACATTGATGTATGGATTCCTTGGTCGTAAGTTTTGACTTCCATCATACGGATATGTTGAGATGACGCGAAATGATGCAGTTGTAAATGACGATGTAAACCCGTGAATGAGGATATTGCCTTCTGTGTCGTGGGCTGAATCATCAATCGTGATTGTGTATCTGGTGTTCGTGCTTAATTCATCATCAGAATCAAAATAAATATATGCAGAATCAATGTTCGTTGTCCTTGATTGAAACTCCCATTCACCAGTAATTGGAAGATCAATATGGATGGAAGAAAAAATTGACGTATCGACATTACTGTTGAACGAAAGGCTAATGATTGAGCCAAGGTAAATATCTATTTCATCGCTTCGTGGATATATATTCCGAACTCGGAAGTATGGTTCAGGTTTAAACGTCATCCTAAACTCAGGACGCAGGCTATTACCATTGACATCTTGAGCAGTTGTATCAATGATAAGCAGATAGTTTTGCCCCAACCTCCACCGAAATGCAGAACTACCATCGATTCTTTTTGGAACTATAGTGTAAGAATCATCCTCTTTTGAAGGATAAACATTTGTATCAGCCCTTACATCACCTGACGGAGATGAAAGATAGAAGGCATGCCTCAAGGTTCGATAATTCATTATCTTATTAAATCGCACTTCTAAGGCGGTGCCAAAATTTTCGTACGGACCTTCACTGTTCATCGGTGGATTTGTAGAAATAACTTTTGGTTTTATACGCGGATCTGTGAGTGATTCCAATCCTACAACAATTGTTTCGTTAATCGTTTCTTTGCAGCCAAGAGGTAATAGACAGAAACACATTACTATGAATGAAATCAGCTTATTCATGTTCCTTCCTCCAATAGTGATTGTTCTTATTCACCCCATTTTCTGCCTCTTGTGCAAGTATTCAAACAGCGCAACATCAAACGGGGTTGAAGTATCAAGCAGTACGTAATCGATATTATGCTCACGGCATTCTTTTTTATAGGTGTCGAGGAACTTCTTCATTTCCTGCTGGTACGCTTTCTGGATGTGATAAGGCTGTGTCATAAGTTCCTCAGTCGTTTCGAGGTCTTTGAAGACAGCATCGCGCCCAAAAGCGAACGTTCGCTCTAAGGGATCGAGGATTTGCATGATGATGACTTCATTTTTCTTATGGCGAAAATGTCGCAGTGCCGTCATCACCTCATTTGGCTTATCAAATAAATCGCTGAGGATGATCACGAGTCCACGCCGTTTAATGCGCTCCGCAATCTGATGCAGGGAATTTGCCGTGCTTGTTTTATTACCTCCCTTAAGTGTCTCCAATTGGCGAAGAATTTCCTTGAGGTACGACTTCGTTGCGTGCGGAGGCATGTACGCTCGGATTGTTTCATCGTAAATAGTCAGCCCAACAGCATCACGCTGCTGCACCATCAACTGCGCCAAGGCAGCACAGATGTAAGAAGCATATTCCAACTTCGGCATTCGCCCATCGGAGGAATACGACATGGATCGACTTGCGTCAAGAATGATGTATGCTTTCAGGTTCGTCTCTTCTTCAAACTGCTTGATGTAGTAGCGATCAGTCTTGCCGAAGATTTTCCAGTCGAGGCGCTTGAGATCATCACCCGGCATGTACTGACGATGCTCGGCAAATTCAACACTGAAGCCGTGGTATGGACTTTTATGCAATCCCGTGATGAAGCCTTCGACGACAAGTCGAGCAACAAGCTCCATGTTTGCAAGCCGTGCAACAACTTCGGGCTGCAGGTACTTTCGGTAATCCCGAGCTGTTTCAATCATGGCTTTGTAGCTTTCTTCGGGTTGCCAGTCTTCAATTCATCAGCTGATGCAACCTGTGTTTTAATGTACTGGTTTGGATCTTTGCTGAGGGTTTCCAACTCAAACTTTGCTGAAGCGGCAAGTTCATGGTCAGGATATTTATCCAAGAATGTTTCATAAACTGTTTTCGCGCTATCTAACTCATGAAGCTCGTTGTTAAGGATGAATCCACTCAAAAAAAGCATCGTCGGAGCTTGCTTGCTCATAGGAAACAAGTCGTAGCATTTGCGATACGCCTGTGCGGCTTTCCCCATATCGCGTAGATCATTGTTGTAGATAAGTGCGATTCGGTACTGTGCACTCTCCGCATAGGCTTCCCGCGTAAAATCCTTGACAATCTCTTTGTATTTCTCAATTGCAAGATGGAAATTCTTTTGCTCTTCCTGTGCTATTCCTTCATTGTACAGGTCCTCAGCACTTTGACGAGAGCACGAGGGAATAAGCAAAACAAAAGACAAATTGAAGATAATAATCTCATGGATAGTATTTCCTTTAATGAAAATTGGATACAGATAATCTACAAATTGTTACACGGAGATGCAAAACTCAATGAATTCGTTTCATGATAGCTACAAAAAACCCATCCGTCCCATGTCGATGTGGAAACAGCTTCACAGAGTCACCTTCCAACTCCAAACCGAGATTCTTCACGACTTCCGTTGGTCTCCACAGGACGAAGTCAGAATGCGCAGCAAGAAATGCCTGAATGACGTATTCATTTTCTTGCTGAAACAACGAGCAAGTTGCATACACTAATCGCCCTCCAACCTTGACAAAGCTGGAGTTGAGCTCAAGCAAGTCTCGTTGCCTCTCGCAGTAGTGACTGACTAATGATTTGGTAACACTCCACTTCAATCCCAGATTTCTTCGAATCGTTCCCACTCCGCTACAGGGTGCATCAACGAGCACGAGATCAGCTTTACTCAATAGATTTTCTGCAAGGATATTATCACGATGAAAAACTTTTACACATTGCACGCCTGCTCGTTTTGCGCGTACTCTCAATTCATCGAGACGCTTTTGTTCAACATCAATAGCAATAATTTCACCTTCATTTTTCATGAGTTCCGCCATGTGCAGCGATTTTCCACCAGCTCCAGCACACGCATCAATGACCACATCGCCAGGATGAGGCATTGCAACCAGCGAAACAATCTGGCTACCCTCGTCCTGGACTTCAAATAAACCGTCTTTAAACACTTGTGAGGATTGAAGATTGAACCGTTTGTGAGCAATTAGTCCAGCAGATGAAAATCGGGTGGAAGAAGTTTCAATTCCTTCGGCGAAAAATCGCTTCTGACACTCTTCACGAGTTGTTTTCAAGAGATTGACTCGCAGCGTTGTTGGTGCTGGTGTGTTAAACGTTTGAAGCAAGACTTCTATGTCTTCTCCAATTTGTCCGCGCCACTCTCTCACCATCCAGTCTTGAAAAGAATATTTCACACCAAGCCGAGTTGCCTCATCGGTTACAATCGAGTCTAATGATTTGTGTTCAAGAATCCATTGTGTGAACAATATAAAATCAATGGTTGGAAAGAATGTCTTCCAGTACGACTGAAAGGATTGTGGAACTGGTGTGGAGTGATCGAATAGAGTAGCATAGATGATGAACAACGAAAGCAGTCTTTGAGAGGAAGTATTCAGCTCTGTGGCTGACGGATGTGCAGCAATGAAGTGTTCCAGAAGCGTGGTAATGTATCGTCGATGCCGCAGCATGCCGAAGATAGCTTCGCTGATAAATCGCCGATCATGCGAGCCTACGTACTTTCTCTCTCGAAAGAATTTGTTTGCGATTCGATCGGCTGGAAGTGTGTTTTGTTCTATGAGTTCGGAAAGCTCAAGAACATGACCAATCAATGACGTTGGATTCATACTGCAACGAAGGGTTCTTTCATCTCTGAATTCACATACGCTCGAGCCATACGAGGTGTATTAAACGCAATACCAAAATGACCTTGTTTATTTAAAACAATCACCCCGCCCAAACCATGAGCTTTACGTTTTAGAATCTCAATCCCGTTCTCTGCTGCAGTTTGGGACTGACCACCGTTCATTTCCATCAGATTAATAACGGTTTTAGCCATCACCACTTTGATCATCGCCTCTCCCCAACCAGTTGTAGAAACACCGCCCACAGCATTATCAGCATAGGAACCACAGCCGATGAGCGGAGAGTCACCAACTCTGCCTGGATATTTGTTGAGCGTCCCTCCAGTTGACGTGCCGACGCAGATGTTTCCATCTTTATCCAGAGCAACTGCGCCAACGGTGTCCGAATATTCTCTCACAGTTCGAAATGAGTCTTTCGTTGTAAAGCCATCCCTCTCTTGAACTTCCTTCCAGCGCTTTCGCTCCCGCTCAGTGATTAACTCTTCGGGATGACACCATGCCACACCATGCTCGTTCGCAAAGCGCTCTGCACCATCACCGACCAGCAGAATGTGCTCGCTTTCTTCCATTACCTTTCGTGCGAGGGTGATTGGATTTGAAATTCTCTGCACAGCAGCAACCGCACCACAGCGTATTGCCTTGCCGTCCATGATGCTCGCATCTAACTCAATCTGTCCGAGCGCATTGAGATGCGAGCCACGTCCAGCACCGAAGGTCTCATCATTCTCCATGTAGCGGATGACCTGCTCAACCGTATCGATAGCAGTTCCACCATTCTGAAGAATATTCCAACCAATCTTCAGTGCAGTGGTACATCCAGAGCGATGCGCTTCGAGCATATCATCAGGAATATCCCACGCACCGCCGTGGAGGATTAAAGCAAACATAGAGTAGAAATTATTGTGATTGTTTTTGTTAAGTTACGAAAAAGAGGAAGGATTAGCAATTTAAACAGAGGTCAAATTTGAACCATGCACACCAGACTTAAGTGCTGAGATAAATTTGATGCTGATGTCGTTACGCCACAACCTCTGCGGTCAGCTTTTTAGTAAACTCAATCAACCCCTGCTTATCTAACCCAACCTCAATCGTATCACCATCAGCAAACTCGCCGGCTAAGATTTTCTCGGAGAGTTTGTTGACAATGTGCTTCTGGATGACACGCTTAAGTGGACGTGCACCGAGTGTGGGATCGTAGCCGAGCTTACCGATCCAATCTTTGGATTCTTCGGTGAACTCAATAGTAAGGTTTTTCTTAGCAAGCATTTCCTGTACACGCTTGAGCTGAATCTCTACCACCTTCCGCAGATCATCTTTGTCCAACAGCTTGAACAAGATACTTTCATCGATACGATTGAGGAATTCCGGTCGGATCGATTGGCGCAGCAAGATATTAAGTTCAACCCTCAACTCTTCGTACACCCGATCAGTGTCTCCATCTTTAGCCGAGAGTGAGGATAACTTCTCCTGAATCAGATGCGAGCCAAGGTTGGACGTCATAATGATGATCGCATTTTTGAAATTCACAGTACGACCTTTGCTATCGGTAAGCCGACCTTCATCGAGTACTTGCAGCAAAACGTTGAATACCTCTGGATGAGCTTTTTCAATCTCGTCCAAGAGGACAACGGAGTACGGTTTTCGCCTCACGGCTTCCGTCAACTGTCCACCTTCCTCATAGCCAACATAACCCGGTGGTGCACCAATGAGGCGAGAGACACTGAACTTTTCCATGTACTCACTCATATCGATGCGCACTAACGCATTCTCATCGTTGAAGAGAAACTCTGCAAGCGAACGTGCAAGCTCAGTCTTTCCAACACCTGTACTGCCCAAGAAGATAAACGAACCAATCGGTCGCTTTTCATCCTGCAACCCAGCACGGCTCCTGCGGATCGCATTGCTCACCGCATGGACTGCTTCTTCCTGATCGACAAGCCGCTGGTGCAGTCGGTCTTCAAGATGGAGTAACTTGGTCCGTTCGCTCTCGAGCATGCGAGTTACAGGAATGCCGGTCCAGCGGGAGACTATTTCCGCAATGTCTTCCGCATCCACTTCCTCTTTCAGCATCTTCTTGTCTTTCTGTACAGTTGCAAGCCTCGCACTGGCTTCCTTCAATTGTTTCTCAAGAGAAGCAATAACTCCATAGCGAAGCTCAGCAACTTTGGCAAGATCGCCTTCACGCTCAAAACGTTCTGCATCGGTCTTGGCTTTTTCAATATCTTCTTTCATCTTTCGGATGGATTGAATCAGCTCCTTCTCATTCTGCCAGTGAGCACGAAGCTCCGAGCGCTGCTGGTTTAACTCCGCAAGTTCTTGATTGAGCGCTTCCAGTCTTTCTTGTGTTGCTTCATCCTTTTCCCGCTTGACCGCCTCTCGCTCGATTTCAAGCTGCATGATGCGGCGTTCGACTTCATCCAATTCTTCAGGCATCGAATCAATCTCGATGCGCAGTTTAGAAGCTGCTTCATCGACTAAATCGATTGCCTTATCGGGCAAGAAACGATCGCTAATATACCGATAACTCAGCTGGGCTGCTGCTACGATAGCACCATCGGTGATGCGGACACCGTGGTGGACTTCGTACCGCTCTTTGAGTCCACGGAGGATGGATATCGTATCCTCCACGCTTGGCTCATCGATAAGGACGGGCTGGAAGCGGCGCTCCAGTGCAGGGTCTTTCTCGACATGCTTTCGATACTCGTCGATAGTTGTCGCACCGATTGCTCTGAGTTCACCTTTTGCAAGGGCTGGCTTCAACATGTTTGCAGCATCGACAGCACCTTGTGCCGCACCGGCACCAACAAGTGTATGAAGTTCATCGATGAAAAGAATAATTTCCCCTTCCGATCCTGTAACTTCTTTAAGGACTGCCTTTAGACGTTCTTCAAACTGACCACGGAAACTTGTTCCAGCCACGAGAGCACCCATATCGAGTGCGATGATGCGCTTTTTTTTCAGATTCTCGGGAACGTCTCCCTGTATGATGCGGTGTGCAATACCTTCAGCGATGGCAGTCTTCCCAACACCCGGCTCACCAATAAGGACGGGATTGTTTTTTGTTCGACGTGAGAGGACTTGCAGCACACGGCGGATTTCCTCATCACGACCGATAACAGGATCGAGCTTTCCTTTTCTGGCAAGCTCATTGAGATCACGACCGAAGCGCTGGAGTGCCTGATACTTCTCCTCCGGCGTTTGGTCCGTAACTCTCTGCGTTCCTCGGATTTCTTTGAGCGCTTTGTAGACTTGCTCCTTGGTTACGTCTTGATCGGCAAGGAGTTGACCCGCTGCTGATTTTTTGGTGACAAGTGCGAGGAGAAGATGCTCTGTACTGACGTATTCATCCTTGAGCGACTGCGCTTCTTTGAGTGCGACGTCAAAAAGCTGGGCTAAATTTTGACTGAGGTATTGATTGCCAATCCCGCCTTGCGGGACACCGGAAACCTTTGGAAGTCTCTCAATTAACTCGTTGATCTTGATTTTGATATAGTCGACGTTGGCGCCAATTTTCTGGAGGATTGGAACGACAATCCCTTCGCTATCCTGAACCAACGCAGCTAAGAGATGTTCTGGCTCAATGGATTGATTGCTGTAGCTTGCAGCAATCTCCTGTGCGTTCTGGATTGCTTCTTGGGATTTAATTGTGAATTTTTGGAAGTTCATAGACACCTCATTCTAATATAACTAAGCCGCACGCTGCTTGGCTGAACTATCTCGACTCATACTCACCTCTCCCTAACCCTCTCCTACGAGGAGAGGGGACTACTGGCTCTGCTATGAAACTCCACTGAGCCATTACATCCTCCCCTCGTAGGGGAGGATCATAGGTGGGGTGAGGACACGTTATTAGAATCCTCTCTGGAGTATACCGGGCTGTTTCCTATGATTTGGTTGTGAATTTTTGGAAGTTCATAGTTAATCTACATTTTTATGCGTTTTCCACCTAATAGTATTCATATACAAACTTATGAAATTCTTTAGGTTCATCAAATCGATCATACTCGGTCCATTCAAGCATCATTCCATCACGAGCGTATTTGTATATGCAATTTTTATCTGAGTATTGTTGAACATTTTTTCTTTTTTCTGTAACAATCCCATTACTGTCATAAATTGATATCTCAGTGAATGCGGGTGGCTCACTACCAGCTGGTATATAAGTGTAACGAATTGTCTCTAGCAGCATACCGCGAAGATCATACTTGTATAAAATCCTAGTTTTTATTCGCCCATATTCATTAAAGCAAGATGAGTCAATTCTTTTCCCCTGCTCATCAAAATTTACTTTACAATCTTCACCATTATCAACCACTACATCACCAAACCTGTCACATTTAAGTAACTCGCTTTGCTCCACCTTACCCAAATAATTGTATTTTGTGATTTTAACATTGCTTTTATCATCATATCGGTAAGTTATCTTTTGATCAATAGATTGATCCCCACTCTTTTCATTTCGACATGTTGCATCACTTACTCGCCCCAGGCCATCATACTCAATAATCCAACGATACTGCAATTTGCCGTCTCTACCAAACTCCTGATCTTCTACTCTGTTTCCTTGTTGATCATATTTACAGAAAGCTGTCTTTATTCCAATGGAGTCTAATTTTCCAAACGAATATTTATACGTATAATGGGAAATCGTTTTAATTTTCGCCTTTGCTATTTTTTCTTTGTCTGATTTTCTATACCATT
>JACQVI010000076.1 GCA_016209795.1 Ignavibacteriota bacterium | reverse complement strand
TTCTTTGAAAAGATTTGTAGATTCATTTCAACCTCATAAATCATGCAAGAAATCTAAGGAAAAAACCCCATACCCTTGTTACATCGTAGCATCTAAGTTTGGCTTTCAAGATTGTTATTTTCGATAGCTCTTTTCTCTGATCTCTTTGGTTGACTTTAGAGGCTCATTTTCGTAGATTTTAGGTAATATTTTCCTCTAAAAAACGAATAGCCAATAACTAATAACGAATGACGATTTTAGTAACAGGCGGTTGTGGGTTTATTGGTAGTAACTTTGTTCGCTACATGCTTGAGGCTCATCCCGAGTACACTATTGTGAATCTCGATAAACTGACCTACGCAGGCAATCTTGAAAACTTAGATGACGTAGAAGATCATCCACACTACCATTTCATCAAGGGTGATATCTGTGATCGTGTAACTGTTGGGGCGGTAATCAAAGACTATCACAGTGAGGTCATCATAAACTTTGCTGCTGAATCGCACGTCGATCGGAGTATCATGGGACCAGCGGTTTTTATTGAGACGAATGTTGCTGGGACGAATGTTCTCCTTGAAGTTGCCAAGGAAAACAACATCAGACGCTTTATCCAAATTTCCACAGATGAAGTGTACGGCTCGCTTGGACCAACTGGGAAGTTTACGGAATCAACTCCACTTCATCCAAATAGTCCCTATGCTGCATCCAAAGCAGCAGGAGATTTACTAGCATTAGCGTACCACCGTACATTTGGACTTCCAGTGATAATCACTCGATGCTCGAACAATTATGGACCGTATCAGTTTCCTGAGAAGCTCATTCCACTTATGATTGCAAATGCCATTGATGGAAAACCACTCCCAGTGTATGGCGATGGACTTAACGTGCGAGACTGGTTATTTGTCAAAGACCACTGCACCGCTGTTGATCTTGTCCTTCATAAAGGAATCGTTGGTGAAGTATACAATATCGGAGGCAACAATGAGTGGAAAAACATCTCTGTTGTGAAATTACTGTTGAAAAAACTTGGTAAACCAGAGAACCTGATTGCATTGGTCAAGGATCGTCCGGGGCATGATCGACGGTATGCTATGGATGCTTCGAAAATTATGAATGAATTGCACTGGCGACCAAGTGTTACCTTCGAAGAAGGCTTAAGTGAAACTGTGAACTGGTACCTGAGCCACGAGTCGTGGTGGCGTCACATTATCAGCGGCGAATATCAGCAATACTACCGTAAGATGTATGAAGAACGATAGAACACTATCACCAAGTTGTGCAGGAGATGTATTGACGATCTGTCATACAATAGTACTTCTGTTGATCGTGATCTCCTTCATGACGATCTCGAATGCTCTTAGTCAACAGAAGGAACCCAGGACGTTACAAGACGTTGGATTCGTATTACCCGAGAAAACGACGAAACCGATTGCCGAGCTTTCAGATATTGCTCTTGAATCGACTGTCGATCCGGAGAAGTACTTTGTTGGACCTTCGGATATTATCGCGGTAAATATTTGGTTGAGTCCGCCGCTGAATTTTGCACTGACTGTCACACCCGAAGGAACACTGATTATTCCGACTGTAGGAGAGGTGATGGTTGCTGATGTGACACTTGCACAGGTAAAAGAAAAAATTATCAGTGAGGTACGTAAGAAATACCTTACAGCACCAATAACAGCCACGTTGATCAAGCCGCGTCAGGTTGTTGTGAATGTTGTCGGGCAGGTTCTCCACCCGGGACTTTACACATTACGGGCTGTTGATCGTGTCGATCGAGCTATTGATGAAGCGAATAAGCTCTCCAGAATGGAAACGGAGGAACATCTTAGGCTTGTGGAGGATCAGATGTCGCTGCGCCATATCGCTCTCAAGCGAAGAGACGGTACATACCATCGTGTTGACATTTCTAAGTATTTAGCAATAAAAGATGATAGGCATAATCCATATCTTCGTGAGGGGGATGTCATTACAGTGACACGGAAGGATCGTTTGAAAAATGTTTTTGCAGTGTATGGTGCGGTGAATCTCAACGGAAAGCATGAGTTTGTTGAAGGGGATAGTCTCCTGGATGCAATTCGCATTGCTCAAGGGTTGACACCTCAGGCAGTCATGGATAGTATTCTCTTTTCTCGTCTCAATGAAGAAGCAACGGCTCTTTCAAATAGCTACATCAATCTGAAGGACATCATGGAGGGACGTCAGCCTGATATCGCATTACAGCCGGGAGATCGTATCATTGTCAAATCCAGGATTGAGGAGCGGGGTGATTACAATGTTGATCTCCGTGGAGAGGTGCTTTATCCAGGCACATACCCGATCACAAAGAATCGAACATGGCTTTCCGAGATTATCCAACAAGCTGGAGGATTTACCGAGTACGCTTCTCTGAAGTCAGCAGAGGTGATACGGCATTCATTCTTTCTGGAGGGAATGGAGAATGAACGGTTGCTCAGTATGCGTGTGGGAACCTCACCAGATGACAGCATTGATTATTATCAGGAAACAACTATCCGCATCCAACGAGCGAATGTTAGTGTGGATTTTGAAAAGTTATTTGCCCAGAAGGATACAACACAAGACATCATCCTTCAAGCTGAGGATGATGTCATCATTCCTTCTCTCCGGCAGACGGTCTATGTCTTTGGACAGGTTACAATACCCGGACATGTTCCATTTATCCAGGGAAGGGACGTCGATTACTATATTCGCAAAGCGGGGAGTTTTACGGATAATGCGCGGAGGGGTGATGTAACAATCATCAAATCGAAAACCAAACAGTGGCTTGATCCTGATCAAACAGCTATTGAAGATGGGGATTACGTCTGGGTACCAAGAAAACCTGACCGACCCTTTTCATATTACATGACAATAGCCAGCCAGGCAGCAAGCGCATTGAGTGTGGTCATTGGTGTGGCAGTGGTGATCGTGCAGGTAACGAAATGAAGGATGCTGAGAATACGATGATTCATCAAACTGAACAAACTACCTCTATCCCAAGAATAGGAGGTCTCGAAGTTGTTATCGCACTTCTAAAATGGAAAAAATTTATCATCTACCTTGTGTTAATTACAACACTCGGCTCAGTAGTAGTAAGCTTCTTGTTACCAAAGTGGTACAAGTCAACTGTTTCTATCTTACCTCCAAAGGAACAAGACTTACTGAGTTCAATGAGTATTGGAGGAACTCTTTTGAAAAATATCACGGGGGTATCGCGATTAGGAGGGTTACGTCAGGGTCTTGGTGCATATAACTATCTAGCAATTTTGAAGAGTCGTTCTGCAATGGAAGACGTTGTGCATAAGTTCGATTTAGCCAATGTGTATGGGATATCTGATCGCTCAATGGAGAAAGCGCTTAGAGAACTGAGAGATAATGTGTCGTTTGAAATCCAAGATGAAGACTACATTAGCATCGAAGTATATGATAAGAGTCCAGAACGTGCAGCGGCTATGGCAAATTTTTTTGTTGAGGTATTAAACAACATCAGCATTCAGCTTGGAACACAGGAGGCACGTAATAATCGTGAATTCATTGAAAAGCGATTAGAAAAGAGTAAAGAGGATTTGCGCAATGCTGAAGAGGCTCTTCGCAGTTTTCAAGAAAAGAGTGGAATTATGATCGCTCCTGATCAGAACATGGCAAGCATTTCAGCAATTGCAGAACTGTATGGCATGAAAGCAAAAAAGGAAGTTGAAGCAGCAATCTTAGAACGCACTGTTACAAAGGATAATTCAACACTGCAACAAGTGAAACTCGAATTGAGTGAGCTCGACAAAAAATTATCTGCAATTCCTGAAGCGGGAGTGGAATCATTTCGATTGTATCGGACTATCGCCATACAACAGAAAATTGTAGAATACCTCGTTCCGCTCTACGAACAGGCAAAGATCGATGAGCAAAAGGATGTGCCGGTGATCCTAGTGCTCGACAAGGCTGTCCCTTCAGAGAAAAAAACTCGCCCTAAAAGGCTGTTTATCATCGCTTCGACGTTTCTATCTTCTTCAGTGCTGTCAGTGCTCATTGTTTTACTCGTTGTTCGTTTAAGGATTTTTAGAGAGTTAAACGGTGAGCAGTACAGAGAGGTAATTTCTCTATTCCGACGAAAAAACACTTCTTGAGGGATGATGACTTAATGGGAAAAAGTCTGTATTTCACTCATCCTGCTTACAATGAGTTATTAGAGCAGCCATCTTCATTTAACGTATGGTTGGTTTTATCTTTGATTTGCTTGTCCGGAGTGATAGTCCTGTTTGCAGCCTTCGATCAAGGTGTTCTGATGCCTGCTGTTCTCGGTGGACTGGTTTTTGTTTATTGGTCTTTCAGGCATCCGCTGGTGGCAATTTCAACTATCATTTTGTTTCACCTTGTGATCCTTGAACCGTCAGAGACCATAACTCTCCCAGAAATCGTTTTCGGACTTTATCTTTTTGGATTTGTGGCATATTGGCTTGCGAATGAATTCCTGCTTCGGTCAAACAAAAGCGGCCTGTTGCTGCCAGATTTTTTTATTTTATTTTTCATTCTCGTGTGCGTTGCCTCTGGTGTGGTAGCAATTGCAGATAATGCTACTCCACTAAAATGGTTGAGAGAATTTCTTACCATTGCCACCTTATTGCTTTTTTTC
>JACQVI010000015.1 GCA_016209795.1 Ignavibacteriota bacterium | reverse complement strand
GTTGTAATGAATAGCTCGAGCGATAACCTCTTTTCCCGTACCGCTCTCTCCTGTGATAAGGACTGTGCTCTTCGTATGAGCTATGCGTTTTATCTTTTCAAGAATCGAACGTATGGCAGGACTTTGACCGATAATCTGACTGAAATCGTATTTCGCGGCCAATTCTTCACGGAACCGAACATTCTCTTCCCGAAGGCGCTTTCGTTCAAGAGAACGGTGCAATGTGGGGAGGATAATTTCGGCAGTAAATGGTCCACTCACATAATCGTATGCCCCCTCACGAATGTAGTTCATACATGAGTCAACGGTTCCGTCTTTTTCAAGCATGATAAAGGCAACCTCTGGACAGCTTGCCTTACACCGGCGAAGGAGTTCGAGCCCACGCTCTGAGAAACAATCAACATCGCATAGGATGATGTCGAACAGTGCTTGCTCGATGATTTGGAGGGCTTGCTCGAAGTCTCTGAGAACCGTGCATTCGTAGGCGTGCTCATCTAAAGACTGAAGCAACTCATCGCTCAAGAGCTTCCGATTGTCTAAGATAAGGATTTTAGCTTTAGCAGCTTCGGTCATAACCGTACAGTTGTTGTTTCCCCAATCGATACAGTGACATCAGGGGAGTCCTTTTACCGTCGTACTTCATTACCCCTGCTCGTCGCAGTCACAGCTGTTCTTTCGTCGTCTCCGATTCCAGAGAATCACCGTCACTATGCCCACGAGTCCGACAGTTAGAGCGAGACCGGGACCCGAGATCAGCCAACCGAGCGAGGCAACAGATAAAGAGCTGACCAACAAAGGTGCGCCACAACAGAGGCTGAATGCAAGCACAGCAAGAATTGTAGGAAATAGATTTTTCATTGAAATTTTCTTGTGAACATGGGGAGAAAGCGATAATAACCTTCAAGCGCACCGTACCGTTGGGTGACTGCGAACCCGCCGCCGTCAGACCCGGCGAAGACAATCGGTCGGTGCAGAACACAATTAGTATCAGTTATTACTTCACCACGGAGAGCTTTGGTACCAGTGTGGCTTTCACTTGATGCTGTTGTGGTAATGAAATCGGGAGGCGAATTTGATGTCGCCCAACCGTCAGGTTCACCATTTGTCCAGTTTTCAAAACTGGCGTTTGGGATTTGGGAGAATGTCAACAAGGGCACAGAAAGTGCAACGATCCACATAAAGATGGTTATCCTTAACTTCATAACCTACCTTTCCGGCTTCTCGCTCACTTCCTCTTTCAGGACAGCCAAGTTACTGTTTTCTGGAAGAGCGCTTCCACGAAGCAGCTTCTGAGAGAACTTTACCACGGTCAACGTAACCGCAGAGACCAAACCAAAAACACCCAGCGCTGACGCAACGTTATCAAACAGATTCACAAATCCATCGAGGTTGGATCCAAACAGGTATCCACCTAAGGCAAATACACCCACCCACATCAGCACACTGAGAATATCCCACCGAATAAAGACCTTGTACGTCATTCCGGACATTCCATTTAATACCGGGATAAATTCTCTTGTTCCCCACATGAATTTCCCGAGCAATATGGACTTCGTTCCTAATTTCTTCAGGGAATCACAAGAACGCTCAAAGCATGTTCGGCTTGCCAAGGTACACTTGCTCCATTTACATATATATGACTGAAATTTCATTCCACCCCTCAGGCAGTACAGCCTCCCCAATCCGAACGTGGCACTATCCCCGATCAACGCTGCGATGCCTGCAACTGGGATGACGTAAATGATATTCAGTTCGCCACGATACGAAAGATAACCTGCTGCGATCAGAAACAGGTCGCCAGGAAACGGGATCCCTACCGCATCGATCAACAACCCGATGAATAGCACGATGTATCCATACTGCAGCAGTATGTTGAAAAGATTTTCCACTTTTAATCGCAGCAACTCTCATTCAATGGCGTTGGGTTTCCAGTTGTATATTCTTTATAAGCATTAAACGCCTTCAATGCCCACTCTTCACCGGGGCAACCTTGCATCGTGATGGCAACGTTCAAGAATTCAATCAATTCTTGCTCAGCGATGCCACGCTCGATTGCCATGCGAACATAGGCTTTGATGCACGGTTCACAGCGAATGGCTACCGAAATTGCTAACGCTGTGAGCAGCTTGTACTTTCCCGGTACGGTGCCATCAGCGTATGCCTCATCACGCATGCGCACGAGTCCTCCGGTAACTTTCGGACTCAATTTCCGGAACTCAGTAAACAACCCGTCAGATTTTTCCTTTGTCATGACTTCCATCTACGTTTCCTTTCTGTGATGATTCTTATTTTGAATTTTTGCCTTCAACCTGTGGTTCGGGTGATCCACGAAAATCAAAAAAGCTCTGCATGCCGATGCCCACCAAATAGTTCAGGGAGACCTGCGTACCTGGGAGATTGCGGTAAAACGGAAGTAGGCTGTACATCCCGACCGCAACATTCCCCTCACGATAGATAACACCGGGAAGAACTGCGTACATTTGTCCACCAGTACTCGGCAAGAATCTTCCGCTTGCAAAATCCTCACCAGCACTACGTCCTCTCAGCTGTAATGAAAGCTGAAACCACTCAACTATGCTGTACTCAGCTCCAAGTGATGCTATCCACTCATTACCCACTTTGTAACCATCGGGATTCGATCCAGCATACCGATACAAGAAACTTCCATAGAACGAGAGCTGCTGTGCAGGATAACTTCTCGCAACAAACACCCATCCCAAAAGGTCGGATCCACCGGTACCTGGTTGAAGATCGATGGGATAGCGTGTGCCATCCAATTCCTGCGTGTAACTTCCGGTCGGCAGCTTTGCTCCTAAGCCGATAGAGACTTCAAACGGTGAAGTAATGGTTGGACGGATGACGGCATATTTGCCAAGCAGTGTGACATCTCCGACACCGTTGGTGTTAAAGGTTGTCGTCTGGCTTCCGGAACCGACAGCGCTTGAGGTGGTGAATTCCCGACTCTTCCAAACGTAACTCCCAAGCATGAGAAGTGAGACACGGTCTGCAAGTCCGTATTCAAGTTCGATGTTGAGCGACTGGACGGACGCCGTTCGTCGTAAGAGATCATCGACTTGCTGCAAGCCTTGATATGCCCTGTTGGCAAAGTTATACTGATAGGCAAGGGAGGCGTTGAGTGTTCGATACTGAGCGATTCCGCGCTCAGCTCCGTAGAGCGATGAGGTTCCCGGTGTACAGCAGCCCTGAGCGTTCAGGTAACTCCTCCCGACGATGAAAAACACTCCACAGATCATCACCACGAGCGTTCGTTCCAGTTTCATCATCTCACCTCCACATCCACGTATCCTGTTGCGCTGCCGCCAGTATTACTCACGGTCACCGTAATGCGATTTGTGCCTGCACAGCAATACGCAGCACTGTAGTAAACTGTTGCACCCCGGCCTACGATGTCACCGAGATCAACTCGCCACTTGTAGCTCAGTGAATCTCCGCCGGGATCATAGGCATTGCACGTGACTCTGCAGTTCTGGCCGACCTGAACAATCGACGGTGTCGCTGTCACAGAGGTGATCACTGGATTCTGCACACTGGGCGCCATATTTTGTTCTGTTGGCTGCGGCTGAACGCAACCCATGACAAATGCGAGCGTGACAACAACCAATTGCTTCATAGCTGCAGCATTCCTTTCTTACTTCTTTTCTTTTGTCGGTTTTGCCATGTTCATCATCTTCGCTCTCATTTCATAACCCATTTTCGCTTTGTCAGGAGGCATTATCTTGACATTTTCTGGTTTAATGTCGGGGATTGCACCATATCCTGACATCCATCCACCTTTGCATTCACCACACACAGGTTCTCCTTTTGTGACGTTCATACCGCATGGACACATATTCATCGCAATAGCACAAAAGTTGCATGATGGTGAAATGCAGCAGGAGTACTTACCATCTTTGGCAAGCTTTTCTTTTCCAGCCTGGAGTTTAGCACGGGCTTCATCAAATTCCGAACTAGATGGCATCTCCATTTCAGCTTTGTCTTTCTTTTCTTGAGGTGGTTCTGCGAGAGATGCTGAGAATCCGGTTTTTTCTATGGAAGCAATTAAATCTTTCTGCGATAGTTTCGCTGGAGTGTAAGTAACCTCCGCAATGCCCTTCTCCAGACTAACATCGACGGCTTGTACTCCATCAAGCTTACTGACTGCACTCTTGACTCGACTCACGCATCCGCCACACGTCATCCCTTTAACATTGAGGGTACAGCGCTGCGGCTCATCCTGTGCATCCACAAGCTGCAGGAAGAGTAAAGCCATTCCGAAAAGAACAATATATCTTTTCATGATTAGATCCTTCATTGATTGTTGAACAATTAGTGCATTATGATATTCTATTTTGAATTTCTTCCTTAACAACAGCATTCACCTCTCCCAAACAGCATGTCCCTTTGGGATTCTTCACATCGCACGCACAGAGTCCTGCCTTGACTTGACGAGCAATTTCGATAGCAGCAGTGCTTTTTCCAACTTCCTCGATCTCTGTACGAATCCGACCACGTGTCCATTCAAAACAGTAACAGACGGGAACATCATCCCCTTTATCCTTTGCAAAGACTTTCACGTCAAGATCGCCGATGGAAAAGTACGCACCTCCGTCGAGTGGAAAGTAGACAACCGGACAGCTCGTATCTTCACAGTAATAGTACTGGACGTTCTCTAACTGCCAGCGTCGGTCCGCACGCACCAAACTCCGAACTGTTCGGAATTGAACTTTCTTCGAGACATTTCTTGAGACAGGACATTCTGCCTTTGCGGGTGCCTCTGTCTTGTCGGTCACCAAGCAGCATTCACCGTTTTGCAGATGCTCGTTGCAGGCAATTCTCTCGACCGGAAATGAACAACAGGAATTCATTGGACTTCATTCCTTCGCATCGAGGTTATGCTGCACAGCAGGACAACTGGTGAACATCCTTCTCGAACGTAATCGCAGCGAGCTTGATACCTTCAACCCATGTCAAGTATGGATGAAACGTTTCAATGAGATCCTTGTACGTTAAGTTAAAGCGAATCGCTAATGTTGCTTCCTGAATGACATCACCTGCTTCAACAGCGAGTACATGCGCACCGAGGAGTCGACCGCTTTCTCCATCTGCCACCAGTTTGATCAATCCACGTGTATCTCGTGCGGCAATTGCTCGAGGGACATCCTTAGCGTGGATGGTGGAGGTTTTCACATCAAACCCTTTTTCTCGCGCCTGCGCTTCGGTGAGTCCAACGCTCGCAATTTGCGGATCCGTAAACGTGACTCTGGGAAGCGCAAGTAAATCGTACACTCTTCCAGAATTATTCAAGGCGTTCTCTGCTGCTAAAGCACCCGCGTACGCCGTGACATAGACAAACATCGGATCTCCGATAACATCACCAGCCGCATAGATGTTCGGATTTAACGTTTGCAATTGTTCATTCACGATAATTTCTCCTCGCTTTCCAATCTTCACTCCAGCCACATCAAGGTGGAGCCGATCAGTGTTGGGTCGCCGCCCCGTGGCCATCAACAATTGGGCAGCGGAGCAACTCACTTCTTCTTTGCCTACATGCCCGTGCAGATGATAAAGGCCCTCTCGCCGCTCCACACGGTCGATCACTATGTCGGTGCAAACCTGAACTTTCTCAGCCTCCAGGTAATTCTTGAGTGCTTCACCGATCTCTGGCTCTTCCAGAGGGGCTAAATGGCGCAGGCCTTCAAACAACATCACGCGCACCCCAAAACGGGCAAAAAGTTGGGCAAACTCCAAACCTATTGCACCCCCACCCACCACCATGATTGACTCCGGAAGTTCCGGCAGGCTCAACGCATCAGTGCTGTCCAAAAAACCAGATTCCTGCAACCCCGCAATTGGCGGAGCTGACGGGAGTGAGCCAGTGGCGATGAGAATTTTGCCGGGTGTGTAACTCTTTCCGTTCATCGAAAGGCTTCGCTCTCCCGTCAAACGAGCTTCGCCTTGAATGATCGAAATGTTCGGATAGACATTTGCAACGTTGATGTACTTTTCTCTGCGGAGCTCTGCAACAAGCTCGTCTTTCATCTGCACAATGCGAGGCCAGTCCTCTGGCTGTGGGCAGATGGTCGGTCCTTCAAAATCGTGATAGGAACGTTTATAGCAATCCTCAGCAGCACGGATCAACGTCTTTGAGGGCACACATCCGACATTGACACACGTTCCACCAATCGTGCCTGATTCTATAATTGCAACCTTAGCACCGAGCTCTGCGGCTTTAATTGCACCGGCAAATGCCGCCGAGCCTCCGCCGATAATCATCAGATCGTATTCTGCACCGTCGCTCGGAGGAACTTTTCGCTCGGCATCCAGTCCGCGGCGTTCAGTCACGATCGCTCGGTAGCCCGCCTTCTTCACCGCTTTCATAAGGTCTTTCTCGTCAACGCTGCTCTCGGCAATGACGACTGCTTGTCCTGAACGCCAGCTCCCGACTTGCGCTTCTTCAACACCTTTGGTACTCTTCAGCGCTTCAGTAACATGCCGTGCACAACCATCGCATGTCATACCCTCGACACGCATTACGATATGATCTTTTCTTGCCATAGACTTAATCTTTCACTTTCAAGTATGAAGTTGGATAGCGTTACTATTGTTTGGTGCTTTGAACAGGCTCATTCGATACCAACGATGCTGTGTAACTTGTCTCATTAATTCTTTCGACGAATGTGTTCGGTGTGACACGGTTCGGATCATAGAGCACTTCTCCCCTCTCTTTGTCGAAGTCAACCTTCGCCTGACGAACGCCTTCGATCTGTGCAAGCATACCCTCAATCCCCCGAGCACATGCCTTGCAATCCATCCCTTTGATGTCTAAGACGGCAGTGGCACCTGGTGTAATGGAGGTATTGACTTCTGCGGTCGAAACGCCATCGACATACGGAAAAGCAAGTGCTCCAACAGCAATAAGTGTCGCAAGCCAGACAGTAATTTTATTCCACTTTCCTGCGCTTTGAATTTTACACGAACCGTCTTCACAGACGACCTCTCGTTTTCTGTACGTAAAGTAGAACGCAAGCCCGAGAAGAATGACAGTGAATCCGATGAAATAGGGACGATACTTGACGAATGCCGAAAATAAGCTGATGCCACTTGCACCAATAATTGCCAGCACCGCCGGTCCGATACAGCAGAGTGAGGCAAAGATTGCTGTGACAACTGAGCCAATCGTTGTGAGTTTCGTTTCTTTCATACTTCGATCTCCTTATGCATAAATGAATGTTGTTCTCTTGTTTCGTCCATGGAAAACATGTCTTCAAGATTGATGGTGAAGATGGTGCGGACGAGTGAATAATAAATGGTTTGACCCTCACGCCGTGTCTTGACGACATTCTTGTCCTTGAGTTTTCGCAGATGCTGTGAGACCGCTGAATCCGTAAGTTCCAAAACTTCCGCAAGATCGCACACACACATTTCTCTATGCGCATGCAGCAGGTACAATATTTTCAATCGCTGCGGGTTTCCAGCTACGCCAAGAAGGTCTGCCAACGTCTGTAATCCTTCTTGTGCAGTGAGATTACGTTTGATGAGCGCAAACTCAGCTTTGGTGAACGTTGGACCGATGCACACTTTGCCGTCAATGATAATCTTTTTCATGATATATATCAGTATTTTAGTAAGTGCTAAATTATAGAACAATATACAGACAAATTAGTTCCGTGTCAAGAGGTGTGAGAGAAAATCTTTGGGAAGTGTCGGCTACCCGACAAACTCAGCGGCTGAGATGCCGAAGTCTATCGAAATTTTTGATGAGGAGCTCCTTGCGGGTAAAGTCGATCAAGTTTCGTGATTTCAAATCATTGAGCACGGTGGTGACGGTTTGGCGGGAGGTTGCGGTAAGGTAGGCAATCTCTTGATGCGACAGGAAAGATTTTATGGAAACAACACCCCCCTTTATTTTTCCAAAATCCTCTGCGTAGCGAATGAGAAAGCTTATAATTCTCTTTGTAACGTCTTTAAAGGCAAGCTCGCTCATTTTCTCTTCGAACCGGCGAAGTCTTAAGCCAATCCACTTTGTCATTCTAAGGTTCAGTTCTGGATTGTGCATGAGCATGGCTTCGAAATCATGTTTACTCATCGTACAAATGAGGACACCGTCTAAGGCTTCAGCAATTTCTTTTCGACTGTCTTCCTCCACAATCGAAAGCTCTCCGAACATTTCTCCTGGGCCCAACACATCCAGGATGATTTCCCGACCATCTTCATGAAGTCGAGAGAGCTTGACGTGCCCTTCCTTCAGAAAGTAGATATTATTTCCGCCTGAGGCGGACTGTTCAGGAAAATAGATCGGTTGATGTTTCTCCACGTGAGTCATGGTTGTCATCTTCTCGACCTGTTTCATCTGAACATCATCCATTCCATCGAAGATGTTGATATTTTTAAGGTACCAGAATTTGGTTTTCTCAGCCATAAGCAGTGATAATGTAAACAATCCTCCTCTTAGATTCAATTGTCGTCCACCTGACAGATTTTTGCCCGGCAGTTGATTTTCTTAATAAGTATACAAAATATACCGACACGGTTGTTCCTTAAGAGAAACAGTGACATATTCATGATACATCTTATCAACAGACTTCCGACTTTGGGAATATGCCTTGTCTTGACATCGCAGTGGATAGCTTATGGGCAGGCATGTTGTTCATCGGGAACCCCATTGTTAAGTTTTGCCGAACTTGGCACAACCCGTCCGTCTACGATACAATTCAATATCGGGTACGAGTACAACTACCTCAACAGCGTTTTCAATGGATCGGCAGAATACCTGAACGATGCTCGTCGTCAACGGCGAGTGCATTCGCTGTTGTTTGAAACCTCGTACGGGATTTCTTCTCGACTTTCAATCACGACTCTTCTTTCATTCACACAGCGTGAGCGACAAAGCGTGCTGCTCGAAACGGGAACACCAGAGATCGTTCAGACAAGAGGAGTGAGTGATGCTATTCTTCTCGTCAAGTATGCTCTTCTGACCTCAACGATTGTTTCGCAGCAAGAACTCTCCATTGGCAGCGGCATTACGATGCCGTTTGGATCCATTGGTGCAGAACTCAACGGCATTAAGCTGCCATCAGATATGCAATTAGGATCGGGTGCATGGGATGGAATACTTTTGTTAGTCGGTTCCAGTGGTTTCCATCCGTTTCCCCTGACACTTTTTGGATCCCTTTCAGATCGTCTTACAACAAAAAATGCAGATGGCTACAGATTCGGAAACGAATTCTTGGCCATCCTTGGAGCGAGTTACTCATTCGCTTCGTGGATAGACTTGACCCTCTCGTCACGCTTCAGACATACGGGGGTTGACAGATTTCAAGATCAAGAGGTGCCAAATACAGGAGGGGATTGGCTGTATCTCGTTCCGGGGATCAACGTCACTCCATGGCGATCTGTAACTCTTCGAGCACACCTCGATCTTCCTGTATATCGGAATTTAGAAGGATCACAGCTCACGACCACGTATGTTACTGGGTTAAACTTGTTCTACTCAATAAATCTCGAATGATCTATATAATTTACAAAGGAGATTGATATGTCAAGCAGAAATGTGTTCATGATCCTGTTGGCAATGATTACGATAAGCCTGTCGTGCAACGAGACGCCGATGCCGAACACAACCGAAGGTGATTGGCTTATACCGAAAGATCAAGTCAAAGATGGAGGTCCGGGGAAGGATGGGATTCCAGCCCTCACAAATCCAAACTTTATCAATGCTGGCGACGCGTCATATCTTAAGGATGATGATCTTGTCCTGGGTGTTTTCATTAATGGAGAGGCGCGTGCCTACCCGCACCCCATCCTCGATTGGCATGAGATCATCAACGATGATATCAAAGGAACAAAGATCGCAGTAACGTACTGTCCTCTTACGGGAACGGGGATTGGCTACAATCCAGTGATTGGAGGACAGGCGACAACCTTTGGCGTTTCTGGATTGCTCTACAATTCAAATCTCATCCCGTATGACCGTCAAACCAATAGCAACTGGTCGCAGATGCTGATGAAGAGTGTCAACGGGCGACTCATCGGAACGGTTGTTCAGACGATGCCGCTCCTTGAAACGCGGTGGGATACGTGGAAAACAATGTTCCCCGAGACGAAGGTTGTCTCGACGGAGACCGGCTACGACCGATCGTACGGCACATATCCCTATGGCAGTTATAGAACAAGCGATTTCTTAATTTTTCCTATCAGCAACGACGATCGAAGGTTGCCGCGGAAGGAACGAGTTCATGGAGTTATCGTCGGTAACAAAACAAGGGTGTACCAGATCACTTCATTTTCAGATAGCATTACTACGATCAATGATACGTTCAACGGAACTGAGCTAATCGTCGTTGGAAGTCATTTATTGAACTTCGCCGTAGCGTATGAACGAACGCTTTCGTCTGGAACGGAGCTAACGTTCTCACCAGTTCAACACGCGTTGCCGGTAGTTATGATCGATACTGAAGGGACGAAGTGGGATATTTTTGGAAAAGCTGTCTCAGGTGCACGTGCAGGAACGCAATTGAAGCCACTTCGCTCATACACAGCGTACTGGTTTGCGTGGGGAACGTTTTTTCCGGGAGCGGAGATTGACTCGACCAAGTAGTAGTCGCTGTTTCACCTGCAACCACCCTCAGGGACGTGCTTTCAACGGCACAACATATCGATGGTCGAATGGAGACGTGTAGGGTAATCCTAAGTCCCGATAGACTCCCACAGGAATTCCAATATCAGCCAAGAACAGCTCGCCTGTTGATTTAGGGAGCAAGCCTGTCTTCGGCAATGCAAGTGTCATGGTCCACCGCGATCGAACGTGCTCGCCCGGTGTTTCACCTGTGGTCGCATCAATGCCGGAAGGAATATCTAACGAGAGAATAGGAATACCGCTCACATTCGCCCACCGGATAAGATCCAATGCTCTCCCTCGAGGCGCCCCATTCAAGCTGTAACCGAGAACAGCATCGAGCACGATATCGACTTTCATCTCGCTCAGTTGTTCTAAAGAAACTTCTTCACCGGGTGTGCTCTGGCAAATCTTCCGCTGTAACGACGGCACCGTACCCAGACGTTCCGGCTCGGTGATACACAGGCGAACACGGACTCCACGATTGGCAAGATGGCGCGCCGCGCAAATGCCGCCGCCACCGTTCCCCCCGGTTCCGGCAAGAACCACTACGCTCGCCCTCTGCCAATAGTTTCCTAAAAGTTCAATCGTGAGTGATGCAAGATTGCGCCCCGCATTCTCCATCATCTGGAAGAGATTAGGTCCAGTCTCTTCAATCGGGATACGGTCGATCTCTCGCATTTGATCAGCGGTAACGGCTGGAACAGCAATTCCCTTGTCGGTATGAAATATCACATTTGCCATGCTTCCATTGCACCTCAGCGGTCATGTGCCATCGGCTTCGAGGGATCACTGTAGCCATCTTCGTTCCAGTACGACTCAAGCTCCACTCCCAAACCAATGGCGATACGATTAACGAAGTTGAAGTAGCCGATAATTAATGTCATGTGAAGGATCGCTTCCTCACTGAAACCATGATTCTTCAAATCATGAACGCGTTGAGAAAAATCTTGCGTGGGATTCCGTGTCAACTCTTCTGAATAATGGAGCATTGCTCGCTCGGCATCTGACATCGCCGCAGTACGATAATCGTTCCTGATCGAGCTCGTGAATGGTTTATCCTTTGTCACCCTTAGCAGCGCGTCGCTATGGTGGTGGACGCAGTAGGTGCAGGAGTTGGCCTTCGAGACGACCGTTGCAATCATCTCCCGCTGTCGGCGCGTGAGCGGACCTTTGCCGAACATGACCGTGCGGTACAAATCGACGTGCGGCTTGAGCGTGTGCGGCAGGAGGCTGTGGATCTTCAAGATGTTATCCACGCCGTCCCAGGGTGCGCGGTAGTCCTCGTAGAGTTTCTTGAGTTCTCCCTCGGCCTTATTTTCGGTGATAATGTGAATAAATGCCATGGTGCTTGTACCTTTCACTAATAATACTATGGAATAGGCGATTGAATTAGAAATCGTTGCTCCAAATTCTTATTTTATCGCATGTCCTGACAACCAACTCCGGTGATCGTCGGAGAGCAGCATGAAAAACCTAGATTCCTATTTCAATACAGCGCGTGCAGCAGCCGACAAAACATTAGGATCTATGCGAACTTTGTAATTTGGATTTACATACTCAAACTTGATAATTCCATCGGTCCCAATGATGAACACTGCCGGGACAGGGAGAAGATGGTGCTTGAGTCCGGATGCTTCTTCCAGATCCATGTTGTAACTCTTATATTTTTCGACCATATTCTCGTCAACTCTAAAAGCCAGTCCAAAGGATCGAGCACACGCCATGCTGCTGTCGGAAAGTAGCGTGTAATTGAAGTGTTTCTTCTCCATGCTCTCACGCAGCTTTTCCGGTCGATCGGCACTGATCGCGAAGATCTGGTACCCTAGCTTCAAAAGCTCAGGCTCGGCTGATTGAAGCTGTCCCAAGTGAACATTGCAATATGGACACCATCCGCCGCGGTAAAAGATCAGCACAGTCGGTTTCTTCTCGATCGCCTCACTTAGACGGAATGGACTTCCGTCGGTAGCATTCACGGTGACATCCGGAATCTTCATTCCAATAAGGAGGGGATGAATTTCTTCCGCTGAAGCAACCGGTGGAGGAGGAGGAGGAGGAGTTGCAAGATCCTGGTGAACGTCCTGTGCATGCAACGCCGCCGCGACTAATAATACCGCTATCATTGTTATACCTGACAACACTGTTGTCTGAACCATAATTACTCCTTATTCTCTTACTTTTTTATCCACATTTCGTATAAGGGTAAAACAATCATCACTCCGACGGAGAGCCCCAAGATAGCTCCGGTTCCCATCATCACATACACGAAATCGGCGCTATACTTTGCCACGAACCGTGACCCAAAATCTGCAAGGAGGTCAAAAAACGGAATCGTAACAACCAGGGCTTTGAATTTGTTGCTTACGGAAGTCAGTGCGAACACAGCTCCTGTGAGGAATAACAGTAACGCTATCGATTGAATGTGCGTGTGCGCTACGCGTGCCCACAATGCCGGGGGTTCACCACGATCGATCTTTACAACTTCCATGACGTCGATGTAACTTGTCAGTGGCCGCTGCGCCATGATTCCTTCCGAGCTATGACAGCGCACGCAGTTTCGCTGAAGAATTGGTTTGATGGTTGATTCGAACTGATCTTGGTTAGCTCCGTCCTGTATCCAGTTGAGGATTGTATTCTTGTGAGCTGGATTTGGGAGGTACTGCTCCATACTCCCTCCGTTGATCTTCGCTGCAAGCCGTGTATTCGTGCGGTCACCGTAAAATGCCCGCTTCAAATCTGCTGCAGTGAGTCCCGGCTGCCCATCCATCATGCTGTACTGGAAATTCAAATTCACGATTGAAACGATATACCCGATGCCGAGCGTGATGAGAAACATTGTAATAAGAAGCTTGTAAACAAGCGGGAGGTTTTGCAAGCGAATCGAGCTAAATCCGAGATCACTCATGGACTGTTCCTGCTTCATTGAATACCATACACCAGTGCGAGCCGGACTACGGTGTTGTCAGAGCTTGGACTGACGCCGATGGAAGTGCCCAGCTTCAAATCAAACTGTTCGTTCGCCGAGAAGTAAATTCCCGGAGTAATTTTTGTTGAAGTGATACTGCTGAAATTCCCATCGAGTTCCGCTCCGATGCCGAAAGCCTGAGAAACAGTTCGCTTCACACCCATTGCATAGCGCGTCTCATGGGAGCGTTCCTCATCAAAAGCTTGCTGCCAGATGATGTTAGCGTCGATTGAATATGCGCCGACCTCCGTGCCTGCGATGATTCTTCCTTCGTAATTGTCCGGATGATCGCTCAATCCTTTCTCATACTCCACCAGTAGGCTTACTCCGAACGGTGAGTTGTTTTCGACGTAATGATCTTCGTGTTCGGAAAATTCACCAAATATTCCAATGCGAGTTTCAAGCGCAAGAGCCTCTATATGAAATTCCCCATCTTCAATACCGTGGTGCATATGAAACTCGATCTCCCACCGACCTTGAAGACCGTACAGGATTCCAGGTTCGAGCTCATAAGACTTGTTGCCGAGATTGTTCTGCACATCAGTAGCAAAGAGAGCGTAGAGACTTCCTTGATGTGGAAGATCGTAACTGCCGGTGACAAGATACTTTTTCCCATGGTGGGCGTATGCCTTGATCGCAAAACAACAATTCAAGATAAGTAATGTAAATAGGAAACGTTTCATATTCGAGAGCACTTGAGTTAGGTTATTCATTTTTTGTCAAGAAACTGACAGGGGGAACGTTGTGTTCCCCCATCAGCCTCGATGATTACTGCACCGGTTCGACCTTTGAGTAGATGAAAAGGTTCTGACCACCTTTCTTTGCGGTCATGCCGGTCAATTTCACCTTTTGGGCGGCGTATTGCACCAACTCCTCGTTGGCACCTTTCATTCCGCCCTTGGGGACGACCGTGTACACTTTT
The DNA here is from genome assembly GCA_016209795.1 of Ignavibacteriota bacterium. Lineage (GTDB taxonomy): Bacteria > Bacteroidota > Ignavibacteria > UBA10030 > SZUA-254 > JACQVI01. Next base: position 2,418 of record JACQVI010000015.1, on the reverse strand, counting down.
TCAGTCTTGTCCTCAAGAACACCAACAGGCAACCCACCTTTGATGCAAGAGATGGCGCATTCCTTGTGAGCTTCACCTCTGGCGCCGTTCATGCCAGTGAGATAACATTTCTGGTCAATGACTTCACCAGTGATTGTAACTTCTTTCATCTCTTTCATTGCCTTTTTTGACTGAGCCGATACGGCGAGAACCGAGACAACCGAAAGAAAAGCGATGATGAACAACTTGAATTTTTTCATGACGACTTACTCCTTTATTTATTGTGAATGGTTTATGTGAATTGAAATTACTGTAATTTTACATTGAACTCTTAAGACGTACTCCTTACAGTGCTTGCTCGATCAACGGCTTGAGTGTTTCTTCTTGTGTAAAGCCGACGAAGTGTTTGATCACCTTTCCATCGGGACCGAAGAGAAAGTTATCCGGTAGTCCGTACGTACCATACGCACGTGCTATCTCATCATCCATTCCTACGGACCAACGGACACCATACTTTTTGATAAACGCCTTCACATCTTTCTCGTTTGTTTCCACCGCAACACTGAGGATTTCAAATCCCTGAACCTTGTACTGCTCGTACAGCTTGACAAACCCTGGTGTTTCCATCCGACACGGCCCACACCACGGCGCCCAGATGTTGACCAACACAACCTTGCCCGCGTAATCAGAGAGTCGGATCGTTCGTCCATCAAGTGTTTTTAACGTGAACTCATATTTGCCAAAATTCGCTGCGACATTGCCGATATCAGCGCTTGCGGTATCACGCTGGGTTGATGAAAATCCATTGTTGTCTTGACGGAGAGTTAGTGCATCATCCTGCTTTGTAGATTCCACAGATTCCTGCTGTAAGAGATATTCAGGGTTCATGAAATCAAACCTTTGAGAAATCGCAGCCAACTTTCCTGTAAAGATCAACAACCCTATTGCGATGAGGACCACACCGCCTGCAACCTCGACTTTATGCAGATGGTGCTTAACCTTCGCAAAGGTCGTAAAGAATGCGTTGAGAAACACTGCAGAGAAAATAAAGGGGATTCCAAGTCCGAGAGAGTAGACTCCGAGTAGAGCTATTCCTCGTGCTGCCGTTTCTTGCACTGCAGCAATTGCTAAGATACCGGCGAGGATCGGACCAATACAGGGTGTCCACCCGAACGCAAAGAAGATTCCGGCAATGAACGAGCGACCAACACCGAGAGATTTCGACTCAGCCTGAATTCGTTTTTCGTAAAGAAGAAACGGGATCTTGATGAGACCGACCATGTGAAGTCCAAAAAACAGAATGACGACACCGGCAACCTTGCCGATGATATCCAAGTTTTCACGCAAAAACGTTCCGACAGCAGTAGCTGAAGCACCTAAAAGAATGAAGATGATCGAAAACCCGATCACAAAGAGGATGCTATTGATCGCTGCCGTACGAAGAACCGTTTTCCGTTTCTCTTGATCCGTGAGATCGTGCAAACCCAATCCTGTGATGAAAGAAAGATAGCCGGGAACAATTGGTAGCACGCATGGTGAAGCAAAAGAAATAACCCCTGCGATCAACGCTGTCAATAATCCTATATTAAGAGTATCCATACATTCCTTTTCATTGGTGTACTGAATGATTAACGAACCGTTTTGCATCCTCGACCGAGAATTCGCCGTAGAAGGCAAGCTGTCCATTGATATAGACTGTCGGAAAAATTACCACACCAAATTTCATACACGATTCCGGATCGATGCTTCGATTGAAGATAACAAGGTTGGCAACGATGTTCTGCTCGCGAAGGATTTCAGCAGTTTCCAACACTCGTTCACATGCTGCACAGTTCGGCTCTACGAACACGATCATTTTATTAATCACGAGGTGATCCCTTCGGGATTGGTTTCATCGCACTTTTTCAGCGCTTCGTCCAAAAGCTCGAGCGGGGGGTTGTGCAAAATCGTTCCATCAATGTTGAACGTAGGGATCACACGCCGTCCGCCAGACCACTCGATAATTTGTTCTGCAGCCCCTTCTGTTTCTTCAATGTCGATTTCCTTGTACGTAATGTTCTGCCCATCCAGATACCGCTTTGCCTTGCGACAGTCGGGGCACCATTGTGCTGTATAAACGACGATGTTTGCCATTTTTTCACGCCCCTTTCACACCGGCTGTTACCGAAGCATTCAGCAATCTGGTAATCCTGGTCTCAAGTTGACCTCTCGGAACAGCTCCGACGAGCCAATCGACAATGTGTCCGTTCTTGAAGAAAAGCAGTGTTGGAATGCTGATGATCCCGAACGCTTGAGATGTTTGCGGATTTTCATCCACATTCAACTTGGCGACTCTAAGATTTCCATCATAGTGTGCAGCAATTTCCTCTAGAAGTGGTGCAATCATCCTGCACGGTCCGCACCACGGTGCCCAGAAATCAACTATGGTAAGGACATCAC
>JACQVI010000077.1 GCA_016209795.1 Ignavibacteriota bacterium | reverse complement strand
TTGTAGCACAGATTGCCATAATTCATAATTGGAGAGGAGTCTTTAGTGGAGTATCAAGACGTTGGAGGGGATGTGGGGGACTGCCGCTTTTTCAACGTGTTTCGATTCATTTTGAGGTGTGTGGCTTTTGCAGAGTCCTCATTCCCCCACACCCCTCAACTCAGCGTTGGGCACTCTTGATATCAACACTTTGCGATGATATGCTTCACATTGCGGAATCACTCAGATCACTAAAGTTGTATTTTTGTGTATATCCTTTGTTTTTATCATAAGGAGTATGGTGTATGCTCACGAGTATTCAAGGTATCTATCGTAATGGGAAAATTGAATTGGTAGAGATGCCACCACATTTGCACGGTGAAACGCAGGTCATTGTAACGTTTCTTTCTCCCAAAGCACTTAATTTGAGAGATTATGGTATTGACGAAGCTCAGGCTTCTAAATTACGAGATCAATTGACCTCATTTACCGCAGGCTGGAATAACTCAGAAATGGATGCCTATGACAACTACGACGCCGCTAAAGCCAACCTGTAAACGTGGCGATGTCGTGCTGGTTCTATTTCCAAATTCAGATTTACGTACAGCCAAACCACGCCCTGCCCTAATTATCCAAGCCGATAATCTGAATACGGGTCTACCCCAAGTGATTGTTGCCATGATTACGAGCCAGCTCACACGCACTAATCATCCAAGCCGTGTGACAATCCTACGCTCTACGGCAGAGGGACAGCGATCAGGATTACTGGCGGATTCCGTCGTTATGACAGATAACGTAGCAACAATTATCGAAACCGCCGTGTATCGGGTGATTGGTACATTGTCGATGACCGACATTGAAGCAGCACTACGACATACGCTAAATTTGTAAAATTCTATTCGTTGCTAGCTTTTTCAACGGAAAGGCTACAGCAATGCTGTTGTTAATTTTAGTGCAAGATATCGTGCCCAACCAGTCGTTGCAGCCGACCGCCACCCCTGCGCTTTTTCCAAAGTCTGTGCTGGTTTGGCCGTTCATCGCTTTTGCGACGTTCCGTGTCGGGTGGCGGCGTCTGAACTCAAGCGTTGGTCACTTATCAAAAAAGATCCTCGCCCCATTTTGGGCGGAGTGAGGAAGCTAATATCACAGCCATCGCTTTTGCGGAGGTTTTAGAGCGAAGGTGGCTTCAAGAGGCATTGCCCAGGCGACAAGCGTTAGAGCATCGCTTTTGCGGAGGCCGTCATGTTGGGTACACAAGCGGAGTTCCAGACAAAGAGCGGCGGAGCGCGTGCAGAGATGTTGGCGTGGACCATTCAGTGAGGTCATGGTTTTTCTTTTTTGAGTCAGTGGGATCTATAGTGTGCGAAGGACTTTGGGTGTCATGGAGATCTCACAGACCACGAGGTGATAGAAGCGGAAAGCGTTACCAACAAGACGTTCGAGGGGATGTGGGGGACTGCCGCTTTTTCCACATTTTTTGATTCATTTTGAGGTGTGTGGCTTTTGCGGAGTGCTCGTTCCCCCACACCCCTCAACTCAGCGTTGGGTGCATGATGACAGGTGAGTTCGGTAGCACAAACTGAAAATTAGGAGGTATGAAGTGGCTAAAAAGAAGAAACATTCGATGGATTTCGTGTATCAGCTCAAGATTACCTTGAAGCACAGTCAACCTCCTATTTGGAGACGAGTACAAGTTCCCGCCAATATTAGCCTTCACCAGTTGCATCAGGTGATTCAGGTAGTAATGGGATGGACAAATTCTCATCTCCATCAATTTATTGTGCATGGTGTATTTTATGGAGATGATGATCCAGAGTTTGGTTTAGGATCCGAAATGGAGTTTGTTAGCGAACACCAAACTGACTTAGATCAAATGGTAAGCACAGAGAAAGAGAAATTTATCTACGAGTATGATTTTGGGGATGGTTGGGAACATCAGATCGTTTTAGAGAAGATTCTTCCGCCAGAACCGAATAGGAATTATCCAACTTGTTTGACTGGAAAACGGGCTTGCCCTCCCGAAGACGTAGGAGGGGTGTGGGGATATGACAGCTTTCTTGAAACAATCAAAAACAAGAAGCATCCTGAACATAGGGCAATGCTTGAATGGGTTGGTGGCCCCTTTGATCCCGAAGAATTCAAACTGGAAGAGGTCAATGAGGAACTGAAAAATCTTCAATGAAGAAAGTGCATGAGGAGACATATCAAAATAAATGTACCCAACCAAACGTTGCAGCAGACCTGGAGGGTGCGCTTTTTTCGTCAATTTCAGTTGTTTGTTCGGTCATTGCTTTTTCAACGTTCAGCGTTCCCTCCAGGCTGCTGAACTTCAGCGTTGGTCACTTATCGGGAAAGAGCATTGCCCCGTTTTGGGCGGAGTGAGGAGGTTGACATCGAGGTCATCGCCTTAGCGGAGGTTTTAGTGCGAAGGTGGCTTCAAGAGGCATTGCCCAGGCGACAAGCGTTAGAGCATCGCTTTTGCGGAGGCCGTCTGTTGAATAGACATGCGAAGTTCCAGACAGAGAGCGGCAGGAGCGCGTGCGGAGATTTTGGCGTTGACCATTCAGTGAGGTCATGGTTTTTCTTTTTTGAGTCGGTGGGATCTGTAGTGTGCGAAGGACTTTGGGTGTCATGGAGATCCCGCAGACAACGAGGAGGCAGAAGCACAGAGCGTTACCAACCAGACGTTGGAGGGGATGTGGGGGACTGCCGCTTTTTCAACATTTTTTGATTCATTTTGAGGTGTGTGGCTTTTGCG
>JACQVI010000074.1 GCA_016209795.1 Ignavibacteriota bacterium | reverse complement strand
TCCAAATATTTTTAGTAATATCAACGAGCAATACCGATACTAGGTAGTGGATCAGTTTAATCCCAAACTTGGGCGGTCAGAACAATTTCTTTACCGAATGCCGAACGGCAGAGGTTTCTGTCATGGTGTGGACCATGACAGCCCTGAATGGAAACCGACTAACTTTCCCAATTTGGTTGATTATCCAGTTTTTTTGTAGGTGATACTTCAACTTATATGGAATCAAAAGATCTCCATGATTTTTGTTAACCCTGTTCATCCTTCAATCAAGAGAATCGTAGTTCAGACAGGGGAGCTGCTCAATTACTGGTGAAGAGTAAAAGCAATTCATGAATCACACCTACCGGCTCTCACCGCCGAAAAGCGGCATACAATCTTTTTCTTTTCCACCATAACATGAACCCGGAGATAGAAAGTATGCCGGGCATCAAGCCGCCAATGACATAGAGGATTTTAATACCATCGCCTCCATAGTTGCCGATATGCAGGGGCCAAACTACTGCGACAAGGTTCTCCGGAAAGGGAGCTTGTGTGATATCTGTCGCTTCCATGACCTCCCCACTTTGAGGATCAAACACCACGCGGCTTGCGTCCCCGTACATGAGCCTTGTAGTATGTGTCATATTGCCATCTATCTCGATGAAGTCGCCTTGCATTAAGGGGATGGCGATGTAATCCGGTATGAACCCCAGTAAGAGTTCCCGGCTTTTCGCAAGACAAGAATCAAGCGACACAGAGAGACGAGTCTTCTGTCGTTGTTCATCAAGCTTCCATGCATCGGGGGTGAACGTTGCTTTCATCATCCAAAAGCCGGTGAAAAAGACGATGACATTAAAAAGCAAAGCCCATACTGCAACGTACAGGTGAATCGAGCGGTAGAGGCGGGTTCCGCTTTTCTGCCTCAGGGGAATCCGGAACATCAGCACATTAAGAATATTCTTCCCGTAAACGAGTAGTCCGGTGATCATCGAAAGAAATATCGTCACTGAAACTAACGAGACGATGAGCATACCGATCCTTCCATAATGAAAACTATTGTGAAAATACATCACCCAGTGTATGAAGGAGGTTGAGATCTCATCGCAATATCCTTCCCTCAATATTGTTCCGGAATAAGGGTGAATATCGACGATATAACGGCGTCGTGTGTGATAATTCTCCTGCGGCTCCGTGAGTGTAAATTCATATACCTCCTCGGCATTCGCAGGTATGTCGAGCGACAACGATGAAAAATTCTCACTGTATTTCTGATAGACGATGCCATACATCGAATCTAAAGATAATCTGCTTCCGTACGGCTCTATGTGATAGAGCGCCGGATTGAGCCATCGATCCATGGAGTCGTGATAGATCAATATTGAACCACTCAGGCCGATGAGAAGAAGAAACACGCCAGCGAGCAAGCCGAGCCAGCGATGCAGAGCAAAGAGACTACGATTCATGTTCTTATCGCCTTAGATACAGCAAGATCATGTTTCGAAAATATGAATTTATTGCGATTGTATCAAAACGAGCTGTGGGGTTTACAAATGATTATCTTTGTGAAAATAAGCAACATTTGTAAGAGTATGAGAAAGCCTGAACCGGGATGAGTGGTATTAAATGATGACCAGGATTATATTAGGGAATCAAGGTACTCCCATAATCAAGAGAATCGAGGTTCAGACTATAATGTTGCAAACTCCAATTTCATTTCTTATATTCATCCATCCTCAAGGGTCCACTTATCCATAATAATTAAACAAGGAGAGATGTCATGAAACTCAACAAAGTATTAACCTACACAGGTATCGTTGCACTTCTTTGCTATTCAGTAGTGATAGCGCAGAAAAGCCAACACCATAAGTCGAGTAAAATCGAGATAATCGGCAAAGTTCATTTTCCCATATCCGGCAATAGTTTGGCTCAAGACCAGTTTAATCGAGGGATGGCGTTGTTGCACTCGTTCTGGTACGAAGAGGCAGGGAAAACATTTGCTTCCATCACGAACATGGACCCAAGCTGTGCCATGGCATACTGGGGACTTGCCACGAGCTATTACCATCCGCTCTGGGAACCCCCCGACGCTGCCACATTGAAGAAAGGGTGGGAAGCGATTCAACAAGCGAAATCCATCGGCACCAAGACCGATCGTGAGCGGGATTATTTCGAGGCAATTGAAGCTTTCTACAAAGATGCAGACAAGCTTGACCATCGTACACGAGCGTTAGCATACGAGAAAGCATTAGAACAGCTCTATCTCCTCTATCCTGACGATCAGGAGGCGGCGGTGCTTTATGCGCTCGAATTGGTTGCGACAGCACTTCCAACCGATAAGTCGTACACGAATCAGAAAAAAGCGAGCGATATCCTCAACAAAGTCTTGAAAGATCAACCGGATCATCCCGGCGTCGCACATTACATCATCCATAGTAACGATTATCCAGCACTTGCAAGTCGGGGTTTAGATGCTGCACGGAAGTACTCAAAAATTGCACCATCGGTTCCACATGCGCTTCACATGCCATCGCATATCTTCACGCGACTCGGTCTGTGGGACGAATCGATAGAATCGAACCGTGCTTCAGAGACTGCTGCGAAGAATTATGCTGCTCAGAATTTTAAAGACACCACCTGGGACCAAGAGCTTCATGCGAAGGACTATTTAATGTATGCCTACTTACAGCGCGGAGAAGATAACAAAGCCAAGGGTGTGCAGGATGAGCTGATGAAAATAAAAGTTTCCAAGCCTGAGAATTTAGTGGCTTCGTATGCTCTTGCTACCATTCCTGCCCGCTATGCTGTCGAACGAAGGAAGTGGTCGGAGGCTGCATCGCTGACTTTGTATCCGAACGATTTCGCATGGACTCGATTCCCATTCCCGCTGGCGATCCATTATTTCGCTCGTGTCCTTGGAGCGACACGAAACGGTGATACCACAGGAGTAGAAGCGTATGTGGGAAAGATAGCATCGTTCCGTGCTATGCTTATCGAGAAGAAACAGAACTATTGGGCTGATCAAGTAGAAATTCTGCATCGTGAGGCAGCAGCATGGCTCGCTTACACGCAAGGTAAGAAAGCAGATGCAATTTCGCTCATGCGCTCTGCAGTAGAGTTAGAAGATTCCACTGAAAAGCATCCAATTACACCTGGTCCGATTGTGCCTGCGCATGAACTCATGGGTGAGCTGTTGCTTGAGCTTAATCAACCAGCGGAAGCGCTACGTGAGTTTGAAACCTCACTTCAATCTTCACCAAATCGCTTCAACGGACTCTACAGTGCAGCACGAGCCGCAAAGCTCATGGGGAATAATGATCAAGCGAAGACGTATTTCGAGAAGCTTGTGGAGCTTTGCAAGCAAGCGGATGGAGACAGAAATGAACTGAAGGAAGCGAAGGAGTTTTTGGCAGGGAAGTGAAAGGGGGAGAGACGGATTACGGATTACCGATTGCAGATTACTGTCTGACTGTGGAGCTACAGTAATTTGAAATCTGTCATCTACCTTAATCGGACTTATGCTTCAACAGGCGAGACAATCCAATATCTGGAAATGCTGTTTCAAACTAAGTCTCTGTCGGAAGAAGCTTTATACAAAAACCTTCGTAGTAGTTATGAACGCCTGAGTGCGATGATATTCAAGTTTATGAACAGTGTTGTCAATAGGCATGAAACTCCATTCTATGTTAAAGAAGACAATTTCAGCTACGATGTTGATCTTGATACCGAAATCTGTAATCAGTAATCTGAAATCATTTCTTAAAGCACCACCCTTATGCCTCCATTTACAACCCTTCCTTCCAGCGGTGCATAAATTGGGAGAGTGCGGAAATTGCTTGTGAACGGATCACCAGTGATAATAGGCTCGAACTGAGTCTGTCGGGCATCGAAGATGTTCTCGAAGTTCACAAAAAATCGTACGATACCAAATCCCTTTTCAGCGATGACGCCAGTGATCCAATAATCTGGTGAACGATCACGACGAGGATTACGCGCGATCCTCTGTGAGCCAGTCCAGTAATTTTCAATCCCAACTTTGAATTGATCTTCGTATCTCTCCCAGACTAACACAGCACCAAATGAATGTCGTGGATTGAGGTCTACTTCATACGTTTGTCCCATATCAGATTGTGTCGCATACAGGTAAGTATATCCAAGTGAAAGCTTGAAGTCACTATAGGCAAGCTTAGTAGAAAGCTCAACACCTCGGGTCAATGTAGCACCGGCCGCATTACGCAGATAGAGAATGTCGCTTGCTAGTGAATCATCATCAACAAGCAAGGCATTTTTAAGATGCGTAAGGTAGAAAGCAGTATTCACAGTGATTGCAAAGTCATGAAGGAGAGTTCGATAGTTAACGTCAAATGATGCGCTTCTTGCCTCTTCTACTTTCACATCTTGCAGAGGTCTGACGTTCCTGAAACCGATTTCTTCCGCTTCTTCGACAAAGATCGTTGGTGCTTTGAAACCCGTCCCACCTCCAAGCCGAAAGGTGAGCGAGGAAGTTGGTCGAAACATAAGGGATGATCGTGGAGTGAAGAATGTTCCAAACTCATTATGGAAGTCAACGCGTCCGCTCAGGAGCAATCTCAATCTGTTTGAGAGTTGAATTTCATCTTGTGCAAACACACTGGGGCTGTTGAACCTATATGATCGATCATTTGATATCCCTACCGTACAGTCAGCGAAATCATCAAGATTGAATGCAGTCCCGACAAGAATCTTCTGAGACTTCAAATCGAATGAATACTGTGCATCGCCATAGAACATGGATTGTGTTGCGTTGAAAGGATTTTGTCCATAGAGAGCATCTCGCTTCAAGCGCATGCCTGCAATCTTGAGCGAGAATGATTGAGAGGCAGATACATTCCATGTTAGGGCACCAGAGGCATCGAACCGCGCTGACTTAATGCTTTCTTTGTATGGTATCCCAACACTTGCTTGATGTACTCCATCAACGATACCACCAATTCTCTCTTCTATACTGTAACCAACCGTTATGCGAGCATGAAGATGCTGAGAAAATTCATAGGTGATCTTTGGAACAATTGTCAAGCGATCATATTTAGCTATGTCCGCAAAGCCATCATTATCTACATCAAACAGCGCCTGATTATTCCGACTGACCAAAATCGAAGACCCTATCTCGTCAACTTTCTGTGAATAGAAACCCGCAATGTCAAAGCCATGCTGAGTCGTAGTATTGATGAGGGCATTCAATTCACGATCTTCGTAGGGTTCTTTTGTAATAAAGTTAACCACACCTGCAATGGCATCTGCACCATAAAGAGCTGATGTTGCGCCTTTAACGACTTCTACCTGTCTTACATTGATCGGAGGGAGTTGAGTCAGACCAAAACCAGAAGAGAGTCCGCCAAAATTTGGAATGCCATCTGTTAGTAGCTGTGTGTAGCGACCATTGAGTCCTTGAATTCGCAGGTTAGCCGTGTTGCTGGTAGCGGAAGTGGTTTGCACTCGCATCCCAGTAGATTCATTCAGTAACATTGCAACGTTAGAGGGAGTCATCAGGAGCTTTTCTTCGACTTCTTCCTGAGGAATGGATTCAACCCGAACTGGTACATCAGCAATGTTCCGTACAGTTCTCGTTCCAGTAATGACGAATTCCTCTGTCTCAACGTGTGAAGGTTGCAAGAGGATTTCCAAGTGGATGGAATCTTTGTCTCCAACTGTAATGGGAATTCGGTACTCCAAATATCCTATCAATGAAACAACAAGATTATGTACTCCCGGCGGAACATTTACAATGGTAAATGTGCCGTTGCTATCAGATGAAATACCCAAGGTGGTTCCTTCGATGAGAATGTTAGCACCAGAGAGCTTCTCATGAGTATCTGAATCTTTAACAGTCCCAACTGTGGGAAAAGACTGTCCAGATGAAAAGCCAAGTAACAGGAAATGAATGAAGAAAACTGAGATAAATCTCATTATCTCAAGAGGATATTGCTATTCATTTCATTCGTAACATCTTAGCATTAATGGCTACAATGACTGTACTGAGTGACATAAGGATTGCTCCTGCGGCAGGGCTTAAAAGAATACCAATCGAATACAAAATTCCAGCAGAAAGAGGTATAGCTATAGCATTATAACCCGTTGCCCAAAAGAGGTTTTGAACCATTTTTCTATATGTCAGTTTAGCAAGACTAAAGAGTGCTACGACATCTCTTGGGTCGTTACGGACAAGAATAATATCGGCAGACTCAACTGCTACATCCGTACCGGCACCTATAGCAATTCCAACATCAGCCTGAACGAGGGCAGGAGCATCATTTATTCCATCTCCAACCATTGCAACCTTAAGACCACGAGACTGAATTTCCTTAACCTTCTCGGATTTCTGGTGGGGAAGAACCTCAGCAAAGTATTCATCGATCCCAAGTTCATCTGCCACCCATTTTGCAACGAAACGGTTGTCGCCAGTGAGCATGATTGTTCTGGTGCCAGATGACTTCAACTGCTGGATGGCCTCCTTGGATTCGGGCCTGACCAGATCAGCCAGTGCTATTACTCCCAGAATTTGGCTCTCATTGAGAACAAAAACCACTGTCTTTCCTTGAGCAAGAATCTTTGACACTTTGTCATTTTTGAAGTCGATCTTGTTTTCATTAAGAAAACCTGGACTCACAATATGGTACAGTTTTCCTGAAATAACTCCTTCAACTCCTTTTCCTGAAAGAGCTTTAAACTTATCAACGGAAGGAAATTGTATACTCCGATTCTTCGCTATCTCAATAATTCCACGGGCAATAGAGTGTTCCGAATGAGATTCCAGTGCACCAGCAATCTGCAATAGCTCAGTGTCGCTTGATGAAACTGGGATGATATCAGTAACACCGAATTTCCCTTGAGTGAGTGTTCCGGTTTTATCAAAAATAATTGCTTGAATATCTTTAGCTTTTTCAAATGCGATCCTACTCCTGACTAAAAAGCCATTCTTAGCAGAGAGAGCAGTGGAGACTGAAATTACTAAAGGGATCGCCAAGCCGAGTGCATGAGGGCAGGTTGTCACCATGACTGTAACAGATCGCTCCAAAGCAAAGGCTATTGTTTCCCCGTAAAACAACCATACAATAAACGTTGTGATACCAATACTTAAAGCGATTAATGTAAGGTACAGTGCAAACCTATTGGCGAGGTCTTGGGTTTTGGACCGACTCTGCTGTGCCTCTTTGACAAGAGAAACGACTTGAGAAAGATAGGTTTCCTTTCCAGTTTTGATAACCTCAATCGTAATTGAACCTTCTCCATTAAGAGAGCCGCCGATGACTTGATTACCTGGATGTTTTTCAACAGGCTTCGATTCTCCTGTAAGCATTGATTCATTAATTGATGTATAACCACTTATGATTTTACCATCTACAGGGATTTTTTCACCCGGCTTTATAAGGACTTTGTTTCCCTTGCGGAGAGTTTCAGTTGGAACGTCAACAACGCTTTCGTCCTTGAGGAGGTGAGCATCGGAAGGAATCAGTCGAACAAGTTCCTCCAAGGCACGAGATGCACCGAGGACAGATCTCATTTCAATCCAATGTCCGAGGAGCATGATATCGATCAGCGTTGCAAGCTCCCAGAAAAAATCCATCCCTTCAAGACCGAGGACGGTAAGAACACTATAAATGTACGCAACCGAAATGGCGATGCCAATAAGTGCCATCATCCCAGGGCGTTTTTGACTAATCTCATCTTTCAAGCCAAGTAAGAATGGATAGCCACCATAGAAGTAGATGACGCTGGAGAGAATGAATACAAGAGCCGTCCCACCCGGTACAGACAGTTCTTGCATCCCAAAAAACATCTGGACCATTGGGGACAGAAGCAACACCGGAACGGTAAGGAGAACCGAGACAAGAAAACGTCGTTTGAACTCTTGCAGTGTATGTCCCGCGTGTGTAGTATGGTTGTGTACTTTATGGGGTTCCATCTTATCCAGTCGCATCCCGCACTCACGACACTTCCCTGGCTTTTCAGAAGTGATGTAAGGATGCATTGGGCAATAGAATGTCTCACTGTCCTCACTGAGAGATTCCATAGGCATGACATCAATGTGGTCGACGACTCGACTCGTCGAGGATGTGCGATGTGTCTCCTGTGGGGCTATGATGTAACGTTCTGGATTGTTTTCAAATTTTGATTTGCATCCTGCCGAACAGAAATAGTAGGTTATGCCAGACCTCTCTGTAGAAAACTTTGCCGTCTTTTCCTCAACATTCATTCCACAAACAGGATCTTTTGCCATGAAACGTTCCTCTAAGTCATATTACGGAATGTTTTCCCACGTCACAATAGTCCAGCCTCGTTTCCAAAATCCATTAGACTTTTCATATCGCTGATATTTCACAGACAGCATGTGAAGGAAAAAAGGATCAAGTCGTTTATTTTTGCCTGCATTATAACTGACAACACAGAATTTCCCTAAACTTGATAGCCGTTGAACTGCGCTGTGTATATCTTTGAGATAATAAAGCGTTTCAGCACAGAGAACTACATCAAATTTCGTGTCCCAGACAAAATCTTCAAGACTCCGTTGAAAGAATTGTACCGATGGGCACCGCTGCCTTGCACGGGCAATTGCGGTTGAGCTTACATCTATTGCAATCACCTGCTGTGCCATCTGGGATAACCGGGAGGTAAACGATCCTTCTGCGCAGCCTACTTCCAAAATCGTTTGATGCGGCAACTGGTTGATCATTTCTAATAGACTGCGAAAACGTTCTTGCTCATATTCTGAATGATCGAAATTCCATGGATCATGCGTCCACTGGTAAAGGTGTTCAAGCTTATCATAGCTGTTATTGTACCACCCAGGACGATGGAATACTTCACGCCAAAGCGTCTTTACGAAGGGCAAGCGATTGATTAACTTATTGGGCATCTTATGCTGTAATCCGTAATCTGTAATCAGAAATTAGTGTTCGTGTTTGACGAAACTTGTTTTCACATCTCCAAGCTTGATGCCTTCAATGCCGCCTTTGCCTTGCTGCCAGCCGGCGTAACATTCAACGCACACGTGCTCACCTTTCTTGAGGTCTTTGTAACAATCGCATTCATTCTCTTCCAGTGGACACATGTTGCACGGCTCTTTCATGCAGCACATGATTTTGTTTTCTTCAATAAGTTTGTCTTTAGCTTCTAAGAGTTTCTCCTTTGCTTTAGCCATGAGCATTGCCCCAGTCTTGGGCTCCTCAGCTTGACTCATAGTTTCTTGTTTAGGTGGTGGTGGTTGGTCTTTTGTACAAGCTGAAAAAAGAAAGCTTGCCAAAATCATAGTAAACATCGGTTTTTTCATATAATCTCCTTGTTGTTAGTATATTGGATTATTTTAAATACTTCTTAGGATTACGCTCAAACTCTCGTTTACATGAGTTAGAACAAAAATAATAAATTTTTCCCTTATTTACACTTGTGAACGGAGGATTGTTTTCGTCAACTTCCATACCGCATACTAGATCTTTTACCATCTCAGTTTCCTTTCCTTTTGTTTTGATATAATCGTCGGGAGCCCTCATAAAAGGTAACATGCACTGATCGCTGCAGAAATAGTATGTCTTTCCTTCTAATGACTTCACAAATGTAGAAGGATCATCTTCTTCAACGCCCATGCCACATACAATATCTCTTACCATATAGCTACTTTGGCGGCAAACTTAAACAGGTTGTTTATGGTTGTTTTTTCATTTTATGTTGAACTCAGATTTTAGGCCGCCGTAAAGGTCGTTTATTGTTGCAATAATTTGTTCAGGTCGTTGCCCTGCTTTCAAGGAATGTCGAATCATTTCTCGTTCTTTTGAAGCATTAGGACAGGTACAAACATCCAGCGACTTATCTCCACAGTTACCGCATGCACAGATGAATTTTGCTGCGATGGCGCTAACTGCGGCTTCAAGAGATGGATCGAGCTTGTTGGCTGCAACCTGTTCAGCAGACTGCGGCTGCAAACCTTGTTGAAACAAATGCATAGCATATGCGAAGAGCATTATCCCTCCGATGAATATAACTACAAGTAGGGCGGGATGCCGTCTTGCATTGGCTTTATTCTGAAAAGTGACCTTTCGAAGCATTGCAGTCCTCATGATCTATTCCTCTAGTGGACTGATTCGTTGTCCTAAAGACAATGTATCTGGCGCATTTGGATCAACGTCATACACTTCAAAGAAGTGATCTGCAAGGGAACCAGTTGTACCAATTCGATGAATGATTTCACGTGCTTTCTCGATAGCGTCATCGTTGCAGAGGAATACAAAGCGTGAAATCTGTGAATTCGGTGAGAAATACTCAGTCACCATGATCTCGTTGATACCGATTTTTCCCATTTCCTCAACTAACCAGTGCACTCGTAGCGTATTAACATATGCAATAATTTTCTTCATGGCAACTTACAAAAGTTCTAATGAGTATCTATGGTTCTAAAATGGTACATCATATCCTCGCTCATCATGCTCTCCCCGTGACCACCCATCATACCCACGTTGCCCATACGGTTTTCCATCATCCGCATCATTTCTCTTCCCATGTGAATCATATATTGCATGTTGGGCATCATCAGTGAATCGGGTCTGAATGCACAACGTGTGCTTGCATCATTCCATTCAAATCTGCCTCGCATACTATGTTGATCCACAAGATGGTTCATCTTTGTGGAATCTATCATTGCCATTTGCATCATTCCATGACCCATTGAATCGTTCACTGGGCAGAGCGAATCCGCCATTGCTAATTCACTGATCAGGTGAACATTTTGTTCAACAACTGTTCGATCAACCGACTTGGCAAATGTTAATACAATAGTAGCGTCAAGAGGGACATTTGTGTCACCATCGTTTGGGATGACTGAAAAATAAGCTGATGACACATCATCCATCAGCGACATGGAATGGTTAGTACAACCGACCATTACGAGCGCACTGAATAATGCACTGAGAATAATAGGAATTTTTATTGTTTCTCCTTTCTCAAGTTTTGTGTTGAAATGTTGATTAATGGCTATGTTTCTTGTAGCTTGTTTTCACGCTTGAAGCCTTGATTTCTTTATCTGCACCATCACCACGCTGCCAGCCAGCATAGCATTCATTGCACACGGCTTTGTTCGCCTTCAAGTCTTTATAGCAATCGCAGTTCTGATGTTCCATTAAGCAGACATTGCAGGGGCTCTTAGTGCAGCATGAATACTTCCCATTCTGTATCACTTCATCCTTTGCTTCTTTCATCAACATCTTGGCTTGTAAGATTTTATCCTGTACTGAGGTGATTTCACTACTCTCAGATTTTTCCAATGGCATTCCACATTTTGCACAATCGCCCGGTTGATCGGATGTAACCTCGGGATGCATTGGACAGGCATAGCCAACTTTCTGTTCCTTTTGCTTGGCAATTTCTAGTGCATTCTTTCGCGTGCTTTTTTCCTGAGAGTAACCTTGAGGTTCTATTACCAAAAACACTGCAAGGAGGGCGGTGAAGATAAGGTTTATACGTATCATGATTGTTTCTCCTTTAATTATTCTGAGTTATTGTGTTTGTTGTAGTTGATTATCAATTTGATTTTCTTTTTTCAAACCCAATCCTCTCCACAAGAAGAAGATTGCAGGATAGATTAACAGTTCCATAACTACCGAAAGCGTTATCCCCCCAACCATGGGTGCAGCGATCCGCTTCATGACATCGGAGCCAGTGCCTGTACTCCACATGATAGGGAAAAGCCCGATGAGCGTCGTTCCCCATGTCATGAATTTCGGTCGGATTCGCTTGACGGCGCCATAATGAATTGCTTCTTTGAGATGATCAAGTGTCGACATTTTCCCTTCCGATTTCCACTTTTCATAAGCAAGATCGAGGTAGAGGAGCATGATGATTCCCGTTTCCGCATCGATGCCGGCTAAGGCTATCAAGCCAACCCACACGGCGTTACTGATATTGTAACCCAAGATATATAAAAACCAGATGGCACCGACTAACGAAAAGGGCACTGCAAGCAGGACGATTGCAGTTTTTCCTAAGGATTTAGTATTGAAATAAATTAGCACGAATACCAAAAACAGCGTAACTGGAATAACAAGCTGCAACCGCTTGTTCATTCGCTCGATATGCTCGTATTGGCCTGTCCATCCAAGGTAGTATCCCGGCGGGAGTTTGACTTTCTCTTTAATGACTTCCTTCGCATGTTTGACGTAATCACCATAACTCTTGCTTGCCACATCGACGAAGACATAGGCTAATCGAGAGCCTCCTTCATTGTAGATCATTGGTGCCCCAGTGGAAAAGCGAATGTTTGCCAACTCTGCAATTGGAACTTGAGCGCCACTTGGCGTTGGCACAAGAACTCGCTCAAGCCTGTCAAGGTTGTCACGCAGCTCACGAGCGTAGCGGACATTCACCGGAAATCGCTCTCTTCCTTCCACCGTTGTCGTAATATTCTCGCCGCCTATTGCCGACTCGATGATCATGTTCACATCGTCAACAGTCAAACCATACCGTGCAGCTCGTTCACGATTAACCTCAAAATCGAGATAATACCCAGTCGTAACCCGCTCAGCGAATGCAGAACGAGTGTCGGGCAATGGTTTTAACACTTGCTCGATCTCAATCCCGATTTTCTCTATTACTTTCAGATCGGGACCGAAAATTTTGATTCCAAGATTGCTTCTGATTCCCGTGGTCAGCATTTCATTGCGTGTTTGAATCGGCATCCACCAGATGTTTGCCATGCCTGGAAACTGGAGTTTCTGATTCATCTCTGCGATGAGTTTATCCCATGTCATCCCGGGCCGCCACTCTTCTTCCGGTTTCAAGGTGATAATTGTTTCGACCATGCTGAGTGGTGCAGGGTCGGTCGGAGTTTCTGCACGACCTATTTTCCCGAAGACAGTTTGTACCTCGGGAAATTCTCTCAATATCTTATCCTGAACCTGTAAGATTTTGCTCGCCTCTGCTATTGGCAAACCCGGCACCGATGTTGGCATATATAAGATTGAGCCTTCATTCAACGGCGGCATGAACTCTGTCCCAAGTTGAAAATAGATCGGTATGGTCACGAGAATAACAACCGCCGCACCCATAATAAATGCCTTGCTGTGCTTGAGAACAAAATCGATGACCGGGTGATACAATCGATGGAGGATTTTGCTGACCGGGTGTTTTTCTTCCGTGTGAATTTTCCCTTTTACGAGCCAAAGTATCAATGCAGGCGCCACAGTGATCGCAAGGATGGCCGCAAAGAACATTGAAAAGGTTTTGGTATACGCAAGCGGTTTAAATAATCTGCCTTCCTGCGCCTGCAAACTGAAAATAGGAAAGAATGACACTGTTATCACAAGGAGTGAGAAGAAAATTGGTCGTCCTACTTCCTTCAACGCTTCAATGACGGTTTTATCTCGATCGTAGGCGAGGAGTCCAGTTTGCATTCCTTCTAATTTCTTGTGTGCATTTTCAACGAGCACGATTGAAGCATC
>JACQVI010000071.1 GCA_016209795.1 Ignavibacteriota bacterium | reverse complement strand
GTGGAGAAAGGCTCCAAAGCTATTCTTGCAAGACCACCTGAGAGAATAAAAGAAATACTAAAATAATCTACAATGGTCAACGCCAAACTCCAGTATATCCTATTCTTATTGTTAATCTGCTTTCTATCAATTGTTCTCGTAGCCTACCCTCAGGAGTTGAAAAGACTCAGGGTTAAATCTGAAACAGTTGTTTGCAGCGTTCCGTCTGGGTTTCCTCCATCTGGTCTTTATTTTCGGGTCAGCCCACAGGGTTATATGATACAAACTGAGACTAATTCGGAAAACCAAAAGGTCTATCTCACAAACATGTATGATCTAAGTCAGCGGCGATTACTAGAACAATTCTCAAAAAGCATACGTGTAGAATCTCGCTTTATCTCGTACGGTATCTATGTCCTAATTTATTACACTCAAACTAAAAATACCTGGTCTTCAAAAATATATGAGGCTAAGATCCAAAATAGTACGAATCAGCCATATTGGAGCTCAGAAGGTGGAAATACTGCATCAGCATCAGTTTCATCAGTCACTGGACAAATTCTCTATGAAGTTCGTAATGATAGCATCGAGGTTTATCTTAAATCGCAGAGGGAAAAAGAAGCACGGTTCACAACCTCTGGCTTGGGAGCTCGATGGTCTCCCAACGGGAGATGGTTTCTGGTTAGTCGACAACCTACTGGCTATCGAGGAAAACCAAAAGAGCGTTTTCTGAAGGGAAAAATCACAAAGGAGGAGTTTGAGAAGGAAATAAAGGAACGAAGAGATCAAAAACCATGGAAATGGCCATTAACAATTTTTGATAGTACTGGGAATGAGGTGTTGCGATTAGAAGAATTTAATGAAATCGGATATTGGTCATCGACTTCTAACAGGTTTCTTTATGATGAATCTGGTGGCAAAGGTTTTTCAATACTGGAACTGGAACTTTCTGCTACAAAGCCTCACATGAAAAGCGTTTTCCACTACGATGGCCCCAATGTACCAGCAAGAGAGGGCTGGTTCGAAGAAATTAGTCTGCCGAGTGGTAACCAGTGGTCTCCTGATGGGATGGATATAATCTTTATACGTGGTGAGAGTGAAGGTCATACCGTTCAAAATTATTCGATCTGGATATTCAATATTATCGAAAAAACAGCTTATGAGTTAACCAAACGGCTAGAATCCTTTGTTGAAGCAATGTGGGCAGTTGATGGAGGTATTTTAGTTCATGCAGATTCAAAAATTATTAAGTTGGAATTGGAAGAGTTTAAATAACTATTCATTCTTAACCATGCACCTTTATCTCGTTCGTCACGGTGATGCTCTAACTCAAGGATATGATGATCCTGCCCGCCCACTATCATCATTAGGTGAAGAGCAGGCAAAACTCGCCGCCCTCACCCTGAAAGTGTTTGGTGTTGCGCTTGACGCGATCCTCTCAAGCCCGCTTCTTAGGGCGAAACAGACCGCAAGTATTGTGAAAGAAGAGCTGAAGGTCGTTGATGTTATCATCACAGAATATTTAGTTCCAAGTGCCGACCACCGCCAGATCATCAATCAACTCAACGAACTCGGAAAGAACTCCGTGCTTCTTGTTGGACACGAACCCCATCTGAGCAGTTTCATCTCGATGCTCATTACCGGTACTCGAACTGCAGAGCTTGAAATGAAGAAGGGAGGAATTGCTTTTATTGAGACTCTCTCCCCGATACAGATAGGGAAATGTGTCTTACGCTGGTTACTGGGACCTGAGCAGATGAAACACGTTAAGTGAAAGAGAAATCTGCTCAAAACATTTACTCTTCTCGCTTCCCATCCGAAAAATTCTCCTTTGTTAATCCGCATTCTCTTGAAGCCCGTTGGATGAGAAGCATGATGTTAGTCTTCTCATCTAACATCGCTTTTGTTATCGCATCGTTTGGTTTGCCAATCGGGTGATAGGGTATACGGGAATTCGAATGCCCCACAGTGTCGGGTTCCTCATCGATGTGTTGGTAGAATGCCCACACATCATCAAAGCGGCCGTTGAACTTCGTACTCTGAACAACGATTTTGCGCTCAACCCAATCCCTCTGCGGATCCAGATCGATGTGAATGAGTGCATCCAACGTATCATCGAAATTATCATCTGCCCAATGGTTGAAGACAAGTTTGCAATGACTCACCCAGTACTCTAACTCATCTTGATTATATGCACTTAGTGGTTCACCTCGGAGCGGGTAATCATCCGGAAAATTCTCATCCTTAAAGGGTGCAGCACCTCCAACGAGCGCCATGTAATCAACCTTACCATCATTGTTGCGGTCAAAGACATATCCCCACGTAGAAATCCTTCCAGGGTGAGGCATGATCCCTTTAAACTCGACCGAGAGCGATATTGAATCTTGTATGCTGCGTATCTTCTTCAACGTTACTGCAACAAGGAGTACTTTCTTTTCGCCTTCGATCCCGATAAACGTGACATATCGCTGCAAAATTCTTTTTTGACATATCATGCTTAGCTTTTTATCGAACGGTGGAAATTGTGTTACGGAATCTGCTAGAGGATAGAAATCAGCAATATTGTTTTTCTGTTGTGCTAATGTTAGAGTGGATTGCATGCAAATAACCATTACCGCAGAAATAAGTATTCTCTTCATAGAGCTATTCCTAATTCACATCTGTCTCTTCTTGAATACCAACAGTTTTTTCCCTAGATATGGTGAATATTCCTAGAACCATTGATAGTAACACAAAATAGTTTATGCAAGGCTTCCTTCAAACCTTGTTATGCGATTTATTCTTCTGTCAGGAATGGAGAAGATTCGATGCCGAGTTTCCGCAGATACGGACCTGTATCCAACGACTTTCCCGTTGCATTACGGATACGTTCATCCCACTCCTCTATTTCACCTGATGCATAAAGATGCTTAATCATCCACGACGCAACGTTAGGAGTTGAAATTTTTTCATCATCAAATTTATTTGTGAGTGCCTCTTGGAGTTGCGTAGCGATCATTACAGCGAGAATGTAGTTCTGGTAATAACACGGATATGATGTGTACCAAATCGATGCGGCAAACTGGTGTGGCTCGTTCTCATCAAGCTCAACACGCAGGTACTTCTTATACATCATGCGTTCAAGCTCTGCCACGTCTTGATCTGGATTTTTGTACATCTCATACTCGATGAAGAAATCCTTCAAGAGTCTCCTAAGACGATATAATGTTGACAACCCACGACTTTGTATATACTGCTCTATCTGTTTCGATTTCAGTTTTGTGAACGTTTTAAGCCAGAGAGAATCATCTGTAAACTCAGCGTGCAGATCAGCAACACCTTCTTCATAGCCTGCACACTGCGCTCCCGGAATCCATTCGTATCCTTTTAAGATCGGATAGTCAACATCGATGTGTACAGCTTTGAGTGAATGCCCGTACTCATGAAATGCAACAGCATAGAAACCCTTTCCCTTCGTTGGATTGACAAGAAAGCGAGAGTCGGTGGGGATCTTGATTGCAAGACTCAAACCCCCATAAGGAATGTCCTTTATAACTTCTTTGATTGGGAGAGAATCAACCTTAAAACCGATTCCTTGTTGAAATGCATGAAGAACATGGAAGACTGAATCCCGTGGGAAATATCGATCTGGCAATGACGCCGCTTGGCGCAGTGCAAAATCAAAATCCCAGGGGCCGAATATGTTAAGATGTAATTTCTTCTTCATGCTGGTGATAGATTCTTCAAATGCCCCCCGAGTTTGCTCCTCGAGTGTGTTCAATGTGTTCAAGAGCCACTCTTCATCGATAGCATTAAGGTGTAGAGAAAGCGAATAGTAGTTTGGAAATCCGAATGTTCGAGCTTTTTCATTCCGAAGCTTCACCAATTTAAACAAATCACTTGCAACGATTGCTGAAAGCTGTGAGGTCACTGACCAGAGTTTATGACGTTTCGGTTGCTTCTTTTCTTCTTTCAACATGTCGCTGATCTTCGCTCTTGTTGTTGGTGAACCTTGATAGGTAAATTTGAAATTGGTGATCCTTTGCTGCAAGTTATTTTCAAGTCGGGCGATATCTGAATCTGCATAAATGGCACAACCAATGAAGCAACGATGCCAGAGCTCCAGACGGCGTGCAAGTAACTGGTCGGCAAGCGAATTTGATTTCGCCCGCCACTCTTCAATCATGTGACGTGCAGCAGTATCGAGAAAAATCTCAGCAAACTTGGATTTTGCAGCGTCAAGATCGTACGGAGCTTCTTTGGAGTAGCTGTTCCAGTTTGCAAGTCCCATCTGCACGCAGGCAGCTTCGTACCGCTGCTCGAGCGTGTCGAGATAGTTCACAAGTTCATCCTTTGAAGTCACCAGAGGTTTTTCTTCCTTCACACAGGAATTTAAAAGCATAAGCACTATAATAAGTATACGGGTTCGCAGCGCCACGCTGAAATAATTGAGTTATTATGGAGATTTTGAATAGTGTGGCTTGTAAGATAAGAAATTTTTGCAGAGGAAAGCAAACTGACGCCGGAGTGATAGCCGATGTGTCAACAAAAAGAGTATGAAAAAGTCGATTCCAAGATAGCAGAATCGGCTTAACGAGAACTTTATACTCACCTACTTACTTGAGCAACAACATCTTCTTCACACTAGAATAATGTACACTTTCTCCTTCGAGATTCTCCGCAACTATCCTATAATAGTACACACCCGATGGAAGGTTCGATCCATCGAATTCTAATTCATTTACTCCTTCACCAAACTCTTCCCTCTCTGCCAGTGTTGTCACCTCCTGCCCAAGCGTGTTGTAGACTTTCACTGTGACCAGCGCATCCTGAGCAAGCTCAAACTCGATGGTCGTTGTTGGGTTGAAGGGGTTGGGGTAGTTTTGGGACAGAGCAAAACTGTGAGCTATTTCTTCCGCTATCAAATTGACATGGAGATTGTAAGTTTGATTTAACAATACATCTCCAATATAGTATTTCACAAGGTATAGTTGGTTATCCTTATTGCTATGTCCATAGAAGTAACCGTAAGAGGCGTTCGATGATGCGGGAGAAACGCTTTCAGAGAAACTAAGAGGGATTGAGCTTAACCCTCCCGCAGCGTCATAGACGTCAAAAGTGAGGTTATCTTTGATAACATGAAATATCTTCTGGGCGGGTTTGTAGAAAAAGATATTTCCTGGACCATAAGGAATGACGATTTTCCAGCCAATTGTTTTTGCATTAGAGTTAAATCGCATGATCACTTCATCAATGTGGAAATTGCCGATATCGTTAACACTCTTTCCAATTGTTATCAAGCCGTGAAGAAAGTAGATAGAATTGTTTCCCACTTCAACGTTGTTTAAATCGTTTAGGCCATCATCTCCCCTTGATGACACCGCGTCATCGACGTACCGGATTTCACCTTTTCCTCGATATCTAAAAAAGTTGCTCTTTCCTTGTTGATCTATCCTTACCATACGCCATTCACTGCGATTAACATACTTACACTTTCCATTTGCCCTACATTGACCTTTGTAGAAAGCAAATCTTCCGTATGCAATAAGGTCATTTTCATCAATTGATAATTTTCCTAAAACAGGGATTTCGACACCATACTCTTTTATATTCCCCCTACCGTCTTCTTGAAAGCTTCCAATTAATCCACTGAATATATTTTTCACCATCAGAAGATCACCAGTTTGGCCATCAAATAGGAACGCATCCGTATACAGGATAACCTTTTCACTCTGAGCAAAACCCCTACTTCTGAGGATTCGAATTTGCGCCTCACGTACTAACCAGATATTACCCGTTGCAGATACAAATGGTCCCATAAACCTATGCTGATAAAGTCCCTCTTGGTTAAGCTTTGGCATAACTACTTCGAACACCTTATTACCATCTTTATTAATTTTTAACAATTTACTCGATAACATATCGAATGAAAATGGAGTTGGAATTGAGTTATAGACATAAATTAAATCCCCACCTTGATCTGTTTGAGCATATCCTACCGGGAGGGTTGAGGGCGGTAACTCATACGTCCATACCAGTGCACCTGAAGTATCGTAGAAGTAAATTGCATTTCCACTGCCACCAATATATGGGCTGATGTAAATTCCAGAACCAACAAAATTGGCTCCAAAATATTGGTAATCAACATGGGCTGTCCAAAGTATCGTGCCTGTTGGATCTACCTTCTTGATGTTGGGCGACTCATAGTCCTGAGCTATATAAGTATTTCTATTAGCATCTTCGTAGATATGTTTATAAAAGCCGGATACGCGCCAAATTTCTGTTTGGGATGATGCAATGTTCGAAATGCAAAGCAACAAACAAAAACCCAGAGAAATGATGATGGGGTCTTTCATGGCAATTTCCTTTCAAGAAGTTGAAAAGTTACTTTATCAACCGAATGCGGATAAGCACTAACACCACTTCCTACTTCTGATAGACATCCTCGCTGCAGTGGCATTAGGAGGCTATCTATGCGTAAGGTAACCAATATTCTTGGTCTTGTCAAACTGGGATTTTCTGTTCTGTTGAGTAAATTCCCGATACATAGCGCTTTCTCAGAAATCACCAAATTTTCAAGATTTTGCTTGCTTATCTTGCTTCTCACAGCCTGTTTTCTTATTATGGTTTTACAGAGTATTTCATATCTTACGTTAGAGAAACCATTGAGAACGTCGGAGTTTCAAAACATTTACAGACGGTATAAACTGCGCATCGAGAAAAGGTTAGCCTCGTTGGCAGATAGCCATGAGCCAGCGTCTGTGTATAAGCCAATACGGTACTTTCTTGCTTCCGGCGGCAAACGTGTGCGAGCACTGTTAGTGCTGCTTTCGTGCGAAGCGGTTGGCGGGAACAGGAACCAAGCACTCGATGCCGCAACAGCAATTGAAGTCCTGCATAATTTTACGCTTATTCATGACGATGTCATGGACAATGCGCACATTCGCCGGGGACACCCGACGGTCCACACGAAGTGGAATACAAATGTCGCCATCCTTTCTGGTGATGAGCTTATTGCGCAAGCGTATCGCTCATTAGAGAAAACACGTTCGTCCCGCTCGGCAAAAGTTCTCTCAGTATTTACTAATGCGTTTGTTCAGGTATGTGAGGGGCAAGGACTTGACCAAGAGTTAGCATTACGTCACAATGTTAGCCTTGACGATTACATTATCATGATAAAGAAAAAAACCGGTCGCGTCATTTCGGCAGCATGCGAAATCGGTGCTCTCATCGGTGGAGGAACGTGGCGGCAAGTCTCGGCACTCCGGAACTTTGGGGAACACCTCGGCATTGCATTTCAAATCCGTGATGATCTCCTCGATATTATGGGTAATGAACAATCGTTTGGAAAAGTCGCCGGTGGCGATATTGCTGAGGGAAAGAAAACGTTTTTACTTCTTAAAGCTTTAGAACTGAGCGACAATAAAGCACGTACAATGCTGCGGTTACTCATGGATGGCAGTAAGATGACAAATCATCGCGTTACGCGCATGAGACAACTGTATGAACAATCCGGCGCTGTAGAAGCTGCACGAAGAGAAATTGCACTCCAGACACGTAAAGCACAGAACACTCTCGTCGCGCTCAAAGAAAGCCGTGCAAAAAGGATGCTCATTTGGCTATCGGATCACCTTCTTACGAGATCATCATAATCCTTACATGATTGAGCGTGAAGTTATTATTAAGAATCGCACGGGTCTGCATACTCGACCTGCTGCAACGCTTGTGAAGACGGCAGCGAAGTTCAAGTCGGACTTTTTTATCTATAAGGATGGTATGGAAATCAACGGAAAGAGTATCATCGGTGTGATGACGCTTGCTGCGGAGCAAGGCTCAAAGCTTCAACTTAAATTCATCGGTGAAGACGAAGATGAAGCTGCCGAGGCAGTTATTGCTCTCTTTGAAAGTGGCTTTGACGAATAAATGGACATGGACTTTACAACTATAACTAAAAAAGGCATGATCCTCAAAGGCGTTCCTGCATCCCCTGGGATCGCTATGGGAACGGCTTATCTCTACACAAAAGAAATTCCTCGTGTCGAAGAGCGGGCTCTAAGTGAGCATGAAATTGACAAGGAAATCGAGCGTCTCTGTCGTGCGATTGGAAAGTCATCAAAAGAATTGAACAAGATTCTCTCCTTTGCCCAGCAGAAAGTTGGTGAAGGCAAAGCAAAAATCTTTGAAGCACAGATCATGGTTCTGGAAGATCAAATCCTCATTGATTCGATCAAGCAGCGCATACGTTCTGAGAGGAAAAACGCTGAGTTCATCGTTAGCAGTGAGATTGGAAAATATGCAAGCCTGATGCTTACCGCACGGGATGAATACATGCACGAGCGCGCACACGACATGGAGGATTTGAAAAATCGTATCATCCGTAACATGCAGCAAGAAAAACTTGTCTCCAAAGTCGAAGGCTCTATCATCATTGTCGCCCATAACCTGACGCCGGCGGATACGATGATTCTCAGTCGCAATCACGTTCTTGGCTATGCGACCGATCTTGGCGGTATCACGTCTCACGCTGCTCTTGTCTCACGTTCGTTGAAAATCCCTGCCGTTGTTGCCCTTGGCGATGTGACGCGTGAAGTCGAAACTGGGGACTTCATCATGCTTGATGGATATAGCGGTACATTGGTTATTCATCCGACAGAACAGCAGATTGCAGAGTATGAACAAAAACGCAATCGGATGCTCCAATTCGAAGCGCAGCTTGTTGAGTTGAAAGATCTTCCTGCAACAACACGGGATGGTCATAGTATCGAACTCTCAGCCAACATCGAACTGCCAGAAGAGTTGGAGTACGTTGTGCTGCAAGGATCGCAGGGCGTTGGATTATTCCGAACCGAGAGCCTGCTGATCGGTCGAGATGATTTTCCATCGGAAGAGGAACAGTATCACGAGTACAAAAAAATTGTCGACCGTCTCTATCCACAGCGCGTCATCATGCGAACGTTTGATATCGGCGGAGACAAGATCGCTCCCGAGATGGCGGAAGAAGCCAATCCCTTCCTTGGCTGGCGAGGCATTCGCGTCTGCTTGGATCGGCCTGATCTTTTTATGAACCAACTTTGTGCAATGCTGCGTGCAAGCATGCGAAAAAATCTCGCAGTGATGTTTCCAATGGTATCCACCATTGAGGAGGTTCATCGCGCAAAGGAATTTGTCAAAAAAGCCAAAGCAGAATTGCGATCAAAGAATGTTAAGTTTGACAATACCATGTCTTTCGGAGTAATGATCGAGGTGCCGGCGGCTGCATTGAATGCAGCCCAGATTGCCGCAGAGGTAGATTTTCTCAGCATTGGCTCAAATGATCTTGTTCAATATCTTCTCGCTGTTGATCGCGGTAATAATCTTGTGTGCAATCTCTATCAGGAACTTAACCCTGCCGTACTTGTAACATTAAAGCATGTGATCAACGCAGCGCACAAGCACGGAAAATGGGTTGGTATTTGCGGTGAGATGGCTGGTCATCCTCTTGCCGCACCGCTTCTCGTGGGGCTTGGTATGGATGAGTTGAGTGTCGTTCCTGCCGTCTTGCCTGAAATTAAAAAAATAATACGATCACTTGACTATAAGCAAATGCAGAAAGTCGCTACTACAGCGCTTAACTTTTCCTCTGCAGACGAAGTAGAACTGTACTTACGTAAATTCATCAAAAAAGCAATTCCTGATATACCATTGGATACAGATAATTCTTAGTGTAACGTGCGATGCACTTCCGGCGAAGCTACACTTCACGAAACGTTTCGTGTAGTGAAGCCGTCTCTTCGGACAAAGGTACGTCGCACAAAGGATTAGCATGACAGAGACTACCATTCAACGCTACGATAAATCGAACATGCGGAAACTGCTGGTGGAATTTCCGCAGCAAGTTGAAGATGCTGTGCGCATTGGCAAGCAGGCAGTTATTCCTTTCAGAGGCTCTGCAATCAGTAGCATCGTTGTTACTGGCTTGGGTGGCTCGGCAATCGGCGGTGATTTGCTACGATCATACTTAGCAAATGAGCTGTACATTCCCATCTCCGTGAATCGGCATTACTTCTTGCCTGAATGTGTAGACGAAACGAGCCTTGTTATTGTCTCCAGTTACTCTGGAGACACTGAAGAAACCATCGCAGCACATAACGATGCGGTAAAACGAAAAGCAAGAGTTCTCTGCATCAGCTCAAATGGAGAGACTGAGCGCCTTGCACGAAAATTCAGACAGCCATTGATCACGATTCCAAAAGGGTATCCGCCCAGAGCAGCGTTGGGATACTCGTTCTTTCCATGCCTCATGGCGCTGATCAAGATGAAGCTCGTGAAGCCTAAAGAAAAGGAGATCGGTGAAACGATCGCGTTGCTGAAAAAAAGGTCAATGCTCTATGCATCGCTCTCACAAAAGAATCCGGCACTCCAACTTGCCCGACAGCTTTACACAAAGCTCCCGGTCGTTTATTCATCTGCAAATCAGTTTGATGCTGTTAACCTGCGCTGGAGGGGACAACTTGCAGAGAACGCCAAGGTACTGGCGTTTGGTCATGTTCTTCCCGAGATGAACCACAACGAGTTGGTTGGTTGGTCCCGCTACAGCGGGATGCAACGACTGATGAGTGACATGGTTGTCATTTTCCTGCGCGACAAGTCAGATTATGAGCGCGTTCAGGTACGTATGGAAATCACGAAAGGTATTGTAAGCGAATTCGCTTCTCGCGTCATCGAAGTCCATAGCGAGGGCAAGTCCTTACTTGCAAGAATGTTCTCTTTGATTTATCTTGGGGATTGGGTGAGCTTTTACCTTGCAATGCTGAACGGCGTTGACCCGACACCCGTGAAGGTGATTGAGTATTTGAAGAATAAGCTGGCGAAAGTGTAAAAATGTCAAATCTGAACTACAAAATTGGAAAAGCTCCAGAAGAAGAGCATCTCATGCTCGATTTTGAAGATAGTCTTACGCGTACAGTAGAAGAACGCATTGAATTAGGACTTATACCAATCAAACTCCCCTTGTTTAATGATGCATCGTATAGAGTGTTCACAACAATGCAAGAGTACCGCACATGGGCAGAAAGGACACTACCACGATATTTAGGATATTATCGGAGTAATGGTTGAACAAGCCAAAAAAGTAGCTGAGACGTTAAAAAAACATGATGTTGTTTATCTCTTCATCGGAAAATTTGGTGCTATGCTTTACGGATATCCCGGAACAACTCAAGATATAGATCTCTTTCCGAAAAAAGAAAGGTCAAATTGTGAAAAATTAGTTCAGGCTCTCAAGGATTTAGGATTTGATATGGATGAGAACTTACAAGAGGCTATTGTAACGGGAAAGGATTTCATTCAGATTCGGGGTGGACCTATTCCACTCGATATCGTGTTTTCTCCGGATGGAATTGAATCATTCGATGATGCTATGAAACGAGGCACGGTCGTAGACGACATATTTTACTGTGCTTCAATCGATGACATCATCCAAAGCAAAAGAGCGGCGGGACGTCAGCGCGATAAAGAAGAATTACCTCGCTTGGAGCTATTCAGAGATGTGTTACGAAAGAAGTGAGTGCTTGCAAGAATGTTTTCATTGATTTATCTTGGAGATTGGGTAAGCTACTACCTTGCCATCTTAAACGGCGTAGATCCGACACCCGTGAGGGTGATTGATTATTTAAAGAATGAATTAAGTAAGGTTTGAGGTTGTAGGTTAGAGGTTACGGGTTACAGGTTTGGGGTTTGAGGGGCGATGTGAGATATGCGATGAGGAGTTGAAATATTAGGTTTCGAGTTTCAAGGTTTAGGTTTTGGGGTTGTGGGTTTGAGATGTTGAAGCAGTAATAGAGAAGGGAGAAAAAGTGAAAACTTTTGAAATTGGATATAAAATGTATTACCATGAAACCTCCGAATGGGGTGTAGAATTAGTAAATGCCAGAACAATACAAAACGCTCTCAAGACCTTCTTGAGAAAGGGAAGTATTAAAGATAAAAACCTTTCGCAAGCACCGAACTGGAAATGGTGGGAAGGTGATTGGTATTACGCCTTCCGCTATAGCAAAGAGGTGAAGGTGGTTTCGTGTCCCCATTGCAGTGGAACTGGGGTCATTTCGGTGTATGAAGAATTGAGTAAGGTGTGACTGCGGGGAATATCTCAACTGAATAAGGAAATACAAAAAGCTTGAAGGTTAAAGATTTAGTGAAACACAAAAAGAAAATAAAGCGGAAAAAGACATACAAAAAGAGATTAAGAACTGCGAAGAGAATTGCTGAGCAGCAGGCGGTTTATCAT
>JACQVI010000070.1 GCA_016209795.1 Ignavibacteriota bacterium | reverse complement strand
GGAGTACATAAATGAAAAGAATTTTATTTATTCTCAGCACAATCATAGTCATGGTAAATCTCTCGCAGGAGGTTTTTGCTTATCCGCCGGCAGTTGGTATTTTAGGAAAAGCAAAATCATGCATGAGCTGCCATGCGAATAACGGTCCATGGACCGATGAGAAGAGGACGATCATCGATGTCCTTGACAAAGAGACAATGAAGTCACTCCGCCAGTCGGATGGTTCGTTTCTCCTTGAAGTAAAACGCGGACAGCAGAAAACTGTTCTCACGGTGATTGGTCGAACAAAAGATGACGACACACCCACTCCGTACAGAAATGCCTGGACGTATGTTGACTCAACAAGGGTTAAGACAAACTCTCTTTCGAAGTTTGCGCCGGGGTGGTCTGTGAATCTCCAAATGTCTTGCAGATTGGTCGGTGATAAGGTGCAAGGGTTCGAAGGTGCGAAAGTGACTATGCTGCCAATGACCGTTCAACCGCTTGACGATGCGAAGGATGCTGAACTTCAGATGCAGGTGATGCTTACGAAAGGTGAGTCCGTCAAAGGGAAAGCAAAGGATGGCATGGTCGGAAATTATTTTGAGCGTAAAGTTATCCTCAGGGTAAATGAATAACAGTAAAGGAAAACCAATGAACATTCTACTTCTCATCAATGATGCACCATACGGAACCGAGAAAGCGTACAATGCACTGCGGTCGGCAACGACCCTTCAAGAGGATCATCGCGTCTTCCAAATGGTGGAATCCGTTCTTGGCAAAGGCGGCAAGCAAAGCGCGTGCGATCTAATGCGTGATGTGTTTATCGAACCTCACGCGCATTAAAATAAGGTTCCCAATTGAATATTTTGAGGATGGATATGCGAAAGGTTTCTCTTGTCGAATTTTCAGTCAATCACCCCAAGTTAATCGTATCGCTGGCGATCATCTTCACCCTCGCATTCGCCACGCAAATCCCGAAGATGAAGACCGATACGAATCCCAAGAACATGCTTCCCGCGACCTCAGACGTGAGAGTCTGGAATGACGAAGTGGAGAAGACGTTCAGCCTCTATGAGGATATGATCGTCGTCGGCATCGTCAATGAAAATGGGATTCTGAATAAGGAGAGTCTTGGGAAGATCATCCGCATCACCGATGAGATTCTCAAAATCAACGGCGTGGCGTGGCGGGACGTCAATAGTTTCCCAACCATTACCAATGTTTCTGCAGAGGCAGGGGTTTTGAAAGTTGCGCCACTCATGACCGACGTGCCACAGACGGACGAAGAGATAAATGCTCTGCGGAAGACGCTCTTCGAAAATCCACTTTTTGTCAACCGCATCATTTCGCGGGATAGCAAGACCACGGCCATTTATGTTCCGCTCGAAAAAGGCGCCAACGGCAAAGAGATCGCGGACCGCATGCGAGAAATCGTTAACAAGGAAGGCGGGTCAGAGAGCTACTACATCGCCGGCGATCCCGTGGCAAGGGATACCTTCGGGGCCGACATGTTCAAGCTCATGGCGGTGTTCTCGCCAATTTCAGGAATGATCATGTTCCTCGCCATCTATCTGATGTTCCGAAATCTCTCGTTATCGATCTCGATGATGACGGTGGCGATGATCAGCATCACCTGGTCGGTGGGATTGCTCATCGGCCTCGGCTTCCCCATTCACATCATGAGCTCCATGAGTCCCGTCTTTCTCATGGCAATCGCCACGGACAGCATTCACATTTTCAACGAATACTATTTCAGATACCGGGAGAAGAAAAACAAGAAGCTTGCCATCCTCGAGACCATGGAGGCGGTAAGTCGCCCGGTGCGCTACACGGCGCTGGCGACCGCAGCAGGCTTTGCGGTTTTACTGCTCATGCACATCATCCCGGTCAAAGTATTTGGCGGTCTGGTGGCTTTCGGAACAATCGTTTTGAGACTTTTGAGCTTCAGCTTCCTCCCCGCCATACTTACGTTTATAAAAGAAGAAAAGATAGAAAAAGCTGCGGCGAGGGAGGATATTGGATTGAGCCGGTCCGCCCGACTTCTTAAAGCGCTGGGTGGTTTTGGCGCCCAGAAGCCAAAGGCCACTGTGTTGGTGAGTCTCGTGTTGGTTATCGTCGCGATTATCGGAACCACAAAAATCAACGTCAATAACAACATGGTCGAGTGGTTCAAATATGACAGCGAGGTGAGGACGGCAGACAGGGTGATGAATCAAGCACTCGGCGGCACCTCGCTTGGTTATCTCGTGGCGACCGCCGAGGAGGCTGATTTCATTAAAACCCCCGAGGCGATGCGATACATTGAAGCTCTGCAGCGACATCTCGAAAAACTTTCCGTGGTGGGTAAAACCGTTTCTGTTGTCGACATTGTAAAGAGAGTCAGCAAAGTCTTGCATGACGATGATCCGCAATATGAAGTTGTGCCGAAGACACAAGAGGAAATCGGCCAGTATCTATTCATGTTTTCCATGTCTGCCAAACCCTCCGACTTGGACAATTTAGTTGATTACCCATTTCAGAAGGCGAATATATGGGTTCAGCTCAAGACCTGGGATGCGCAGGCAATGAGAGAGATCAACAAGTCGGTGGATGAATTCAAAAAGAATCATCCCATCTCCATGGAATTGAAACCGGCGGGAATCGCTTATTTCAATCTCGTGTGGAATGATGAAGTCCTGTATGACATGCTCCGTGGTTTTATCCTGGCATTGATTGTGGTTTTTGTCATTCTTGTCTTCAACTTTCGTTCCGTTAAATGGGCGATCCTTGGCTCCATTCCTCTCCTTTTCACCATACTGCTCATCTATGGAGGCCTAGGATTTATTGGCAAAGACTTTGACATGCCGATATCTGTTCTTTCCTGCCTTTCTCTCGGCATGGCGGTGGATTTTGCCATTCACTTCATTAGCAGGTTCAAACAACGAATCGTGGACAGCCTACAGCCGGTGTTCAGCGGTCAAAGCCCTGCACCATGTACCCCAAACTCTGAACTCATCACTGAATCTTTATTGTGGACTGCTGCACGTCCGGGCAAGGGAATCATGCGCAACGCCGTGCTGTTTGCCTCGGCATTCTCGGTGATGATGTTTGCCTCTCTGACGCCTTATATCACCGTCGGGGCGTTTATTGTGAGCATGATGATGCTCAGCTCAATCTTGACCATTATCTACGTGCCAGCCTTGATTACCTTGATGAAGGATTGGCTCTTTAAGAAGAACGCGATAACACAAAATCAAATATGAAAGGAGCTATTTCTATGAGAACGTCTCTGTTACTGGTGTTGGCGCTGCTTTTACCCTTGCATGCTTTTGCTGCGACAGCCGAGGAGGTTGTGAAAAAATCACAGGCAGCTTTCCTCTACGCAGGCAAGGATTTTAAAGCACGGGTCATGATGACGCTCATTAGCAAGGGAGGTCAGAAACGAGTAAGGGAAATGACCATGCTGAGAAAGAACTACGGCGAAGTCGGCGGCAGCCAGAAGTATTTCATCTATTTTTTTCAGCCCGCTGACGTGAGGGATATGGCCTTCATGGTCAACAAGTATCCGGCGAAGGACGATGATCGATGGCTCTTTGTGCTGGCAATCAACATGGTGAGAAGGATTGCGGCGCGGGATAAAAGTTCAAGCTTTGTCGGCTCTGATTTCACGTATGAGGACGTCTCGGGAAGAGATTTGGAGGATGATACACACGCCATCGTCAAGGAGGAAAAGCTCGGCACAAACGATTGCTATGTCGTGAAGAGCACGCCGAAAGCCGCTGATGTTGATTACAGCTACAAAATTTCATGGATTGACAAAATCCATTTTCTTCCTGTCAAAGAAGAATACTACGACAAGAAAGGTGAGTTGTACAAGGTCTTCACTGCCGATGAGATAACGGACATCAAGGGACTTCCGACCATCACCAAGCGAACCATGAAAAACCTCCAAAGTGGGCACACGACGGAAGTGATCTTTGCAAAAACGGATTACAACATTGGCATCGAGGACAACCTTTTCTCAGAAAGATATTTGCGGCAACCTCCAAAGAAGTGGATTGAATGAGCGATGAGCTGACGTATGACATTTGTGGAGGGAATGATGACTTCTGAAGGCAGGGTAGTTCAGTTACAAAGGCCAGCCCCTCATTGGTCCGCTTTGTTGCTTTCTGTTTTCTGGGGTGCTCAAATTTCAATTGCTCAGGAAACAAATATTTCGATGCATGGTTTTTGGCAGGGAAATCACTCTTTGAATCTCTCCTCGCCAAATCCCGACAACGGTGATTTTAAGTGGGCCGAGGAGAGATTTCAATTGAAGCTCGATGCCTCGATTGCAGCACTTCGATCGTATGCCAAAGGCGATGTATTCTATGACCACATCGACAACGATGCCGAAATGGAATTGCGGGAAGGCTATGTCGATTACTCCTCCAGCCTATGGGATCTCAGAGTTGGCAGACAAATCATCACCTGGGGACTGGGGGATTTGATTTTCATCAATGACGTGTTTCCAAAGGATTACGAAGCATTCTTTTCAGGTAGACCGCTGGAGTATTTAAAGAAAGGGACAGATGGGGTCAAGATAGGTATTTATCCAGGTTTCACCTCGCTCGAGTTCATCGTTATACCGTTTTTTGAGCCAAATACCTTCCCTCAGCAAAGCAGGTTCTGGTTGTTTGATCCCCTGCCCGGCCACACAAGCCGGGAAGAAAAGGAACCAACGACAAATCTCAGAAATACTGAATTGGCAGTTCGGTCATACTTTGAGGTCGCAGGCTTCGACGCCTCGCTCTATTTTTACAAAGGATTCTTCAGGCAACCCTGGATGATGCCGGATCATCCAACGATGCCGACGAAACTCACTCTCTTCTACCCAGAGCTGTCGGTTTACGGTGCAAGTTTGCAGGGACGCAGCTTGGGGGGAGTTTTGAGTTTGGAGGCAGGTTATTATGATTCCAGGCAGGATAGAGGCGGGGCCGACCCACTGCTTCCCAATTCCCAGACAAGATTCTTAGTTGGGTATCAGAGACAGTTGTGGGAGGACTTTACTCTGGGCTTTCAGTATTATGGAGAATATACGCACGACTATTCTGCATATGAAAGCAATTTACCTCCCGGGTTTCCAAAGGAAGATAGATTGTATCAACTTGTTGCCAGCCGATTCACTCAATTCTTGATGCACCAGACGGTTATGCTCTCCATCTTTTCCTTCCACAGTCCTTCAGCGGGCGATTATCTGTTGAATCCAGAGATGAAATATAATTTTTCAGATCATATCTGGACGGCACTTGGCGCAAATGTGTTTGGCGGGGGTGAAAGCTGGAGCCAGTTCGGGCAGCTCGACAAAAATGATAATGTTTATATTCAATTGAGATATGAGTTTTAACGAATTAGATGCCCAATGCCCCCACATCATTCATCATAATAGAGACGGTCCCTCATCGGTCTTCAGCGCACACATCAACCTAAAGGAAAATGAACAATGAAAATTCTCTTTCTGATCAACGACGCTCCATACGGAACCGAGAAAGCCTACAATGCACTCCGGTTGGCAATGACCTTGCAGAAAGAACACGCATCTGTTGAAGTCCAAGTATTTCTGATGGCTGACGCCGTGGGTTGTGCGCTGCCTAACCAAATTACTCCGCAAGGCTACTACAACATCGAGCGAATGCTGAAATCAGTGATCGCAAAAGGAGGAAAAGTGAAAGCGTGTGGAAGCTGTATTGACGCTCGTGGAGTACGAGAGTTGAAACTCATTGAAGGTGTCGAAATCAGTAATATGAGTGACCTTGCACAATGGATAGTTAGCACCGACAAAGTTACTGCTTTCTAGTCTATACCATTACCCATCCTCATCATCATTGGAGACAAAAAACTTTAGCCTGGAGCCTTCGCAGGCTTCTTCCAAGACTGGGAGTTCGAAGTGCCAATCCCCACTTGTCACAGTGTAAAGTGAAGATTGACACTTTCTGCTTTTCATCCGTTTAACCGCTTCCTAACTCGTCCAATCTGTTTCATTTTAAGCCTTTTTGATCTTTCGTCCTGTGGTACGGTTGTTGATTTTAATAGAGCAAGAAATATAGGAGTTAACGTTGCATCAGCCAAAAATCTTAGTCGTTGATGACGATGAAAATATTCTCTCTGCCTTCCGGGATTTCTTGAGGAAGGAACGCTATGGAATGATCACAGCGTCAAGTGCAGAAGAAGCTATGGAGCACCTCGGACAGCATCATGTGGATCTCCTCATAGCAGATGTCAGACTTAAAGCTCAATCGGGTGTTACTCTTTTGATGGAAGCGAAACGCATGTTTCCTAACCTTCGAATCATTGTCATTACCGGGTATCCCGACCTCGTCAATGAGAAGGATGTTAAGGCGTTTGGCGCAGATTTCTTTTTCTTGAAACCCTTGGATATTGAAAAACTTCGAGGAGCAATATCAATATGTCTGAAGCAATGTCAGATGGAACAAAGAATAAAAGTATAAATCACTCAACATTTAACAAACTTATATGAAAGGTTAAAATATGAAATATTTGGTCAACGGTTTCATAATGATCGGTTGCCTGCTCATGTTCTTCAACGAGCAAAGCTGGGGCATCCCATCGTTTTCTCGGAAGTATAAGACAAGCTGCAGCACGTGTCATTATGCTGCACCGATGCTCAATGGCTTTGGAAAGGCGTTTAAGAACAATGGTTATCGCTATCCTGCAGGAACTGACCCCGAAATGACAAAGGAAGAACCGGTGAGTTTGGGATCTGAGGCATACAAGAAAGTATGGCCGGACGCAATTTGGCCAAGCGATATTCCCGGAACCTCACCGCTGGCAATCTGGGCAATCGGCCGCATCGAGTATGCTGCAATCAGTGATGTTAAGTGGAGTCTGGAGATACCTCATGAGATTGAAGTGCTATACGGTGGGACGATGGGTGAGGATTTTTCGTTTTTCGGTGAGATAGAGGTCGAGAATGAAGACAATGAAACCGAAATCGCATTCCCCTTCGCTTTGCAATTCGACTACAGTCCGGCGTTCCACATTCGTGCTGGAATGGTCCATGCCGACCCGACACCGACCCACTCACGACTGACAAGAAACCACTACAACATGGCAAGCTTCAGAAGCCGCAACGGCTGGCGCTTTCGCGATGACCACGTGGGACTCGAGGTCTGGGGTGCTGGCAATGGCGCTGATGAGCGTGGTGGATTCACCTATCGCTTCGGTATTGTGAATGGACAAGGATTGACAGACATGAATCCTCAAAAAGATTTCTACGGAAAGGCAACGTACAAGATCGGTGGGCTTGGTGAAATTGGCGGTGCCGAAGCAGGGGCAAGTGAGAAGTCTGAATTCTACATTGATAATTCACTGACCCTCGGTGGATATTTCTACAAAGGAACAGCGTCGAAAACCGGTGCAGACGATGAAGATTTTACACTGTTCGGTGGCGATTTAGATTTCTGGTATGACAGGTTCATCGCTAACGGTGCGCTGATGCTGATGAATTCAAAAATCCCCAATCTCACGGACAGAAAGTCAATGGCGTATTATGTGCAGGGGAATTATGTGTTATATCCATGGCTGATAGGACTTGTACGTTATGAGTGGGAAGATAAGGACACGGACATCGATGCTGTGAAGCCGGTGAATGCTGTCATTCCTGGAATTACATTTATGGCTCGCGCAAACATCAAGTTCATTCTTGAATTCAAAAAGTTTTTAGATGAAGCAAACAAGAACAATGATACGTTTGTTCTCCAAATGAATTTCGGGATTTAGTGCATACTTTGTAGTTGAAAAACCCGGGGAAGTAGTTTTTCTCCGATGGATAAAATTAGTGAATTAGTACATCGTACGTTTGCTTCCTCGGGTTATGTTATCAATGGGTTATGTTATCAATATGTGAATGTTTTTGAAAGGAAATTCATATGAAACACTTTTTCATGGTATTACTCGGTCTATCTGTTTGTCTGGCGAGTGGTTCTTACGCAGGTGACATCAAAGGGAAAGTGAAAGCCAAAGGAGCAAAGCACAGCGGCGATGCTGTTATCTATATCGACTCGATTTCGGGTAAAAAGTTCGAACCGCCCAAAGAACCAGTAGTTATGGATCAAAAGAATCTCGTCTTTATCCCTCACGTACTTCCCATCGTTGCAGGCACGACTGTGAAGTATTTGAACAGTGACAATGT
The DNA here is from genome assembly GCA_016209795.1 of Ignavibacteriota bacterium. GTDB lineage: Bacteria > Bacteroidota > Ignavibacteria > UBA10030 > SZUA-254 > JACQVI01. The sequence goes on along the minus strand of JACQVI010000070.1, from coordinate 28,591 downwards.
TATGCATAATGTCTTTTCGCCAAATCAATGTGCAGAAAAATTCAATCTCGGTACCTGGCCCACAGGGCAGACTCGTTCATACACGTTCAAAAACCCGGGTTGTAACGCAGTGATGCTGTGCAATGTCCATCCCGAGATGGAGGCGTACATCCTTGTTCTTGAAACACCGTATTATGCCGTCAGTGCTAAAGATGGTAGTTATTCAATAAAGAATGTGCCGTCCGGGAAGTATACCCTGAAGATCTGGCATGAGAAGCTCAAGGGTGATTCAAAGGAAGTCACGGTATCTGAATCAGGAGAAGTTGAAGCGAATTTCGAGATAAAGAAGTGACTCGCTATCGCGTCATGCTGCACATTCAGAAAGTGACATAGCAGTGCTCCTATGGCGAAACAACTTGAATTTGTTAATCTCGAGTGGCTTGATTCCAACTTTCCTTGCATGGCAGCATGTCCCGTGCATACGGAAGCAGGGCGATATGTTGCGCTGATCGAAGAAGGTCGGTACAGAGAAGCCTACCACGTTGCTCGTCGTCCAAACCCATTTGCGTCAATTTGCGGTCGTATCTGTGCTGCCCTCTGTGAGCCTGCATGCCGGCGTGGAAAGCTTGATCAACCCATTGCCATCCGTGCGCTGAAGCGATTCGTGTGTGAACGCTACGGCGTCGAAAGTATGCTTGATCTCGAAAAGCTGAAAGAGGTCTTTGGAAAGACAGTCCGAAAGAATGGAATCAAAATTGCCGTTATCGGTGCTGGTCCAGCCGGATTATCGTGCGCTCACGATCTTGCTCTGCTTGGCTATGAAGTAACGGTGTTTGAAGCACAGTCCGTTGCTGGAGGAATGCTAAGACTCGGAGTTCCGGAGTACCGTCTCCCTCGTGAACTGATCCGGCTTGAGGTCAACGCTATCCTCAGCCTCGGAGTTGAACTTACACTGAACTCTGCCATCGGTCGTGATTTTACAATCGGCGATCTCAAAAAGCAAGGTTATCGTGCCTTCTTCATCGCAATCGGTGCTCACAAGAGTCGTGACTTACGGATTGAAGGAGTTGAGTTGGATGGTGTGTTTCGAGCAGTTGATTTTCTCCTGAATGTCAATCTTGGCTATCGAGTAGAGTTAGGAAATAAAGTCATCGTGATCGGTGGTGGGAACGTAGCGATTGATGTCGCTCGAACGGCTGCACGACAGGAAAAAGTTGAAGTCGGTCATGTGACCGAAGTTGCCGAAGCACTCGACGTCGCCCGTTCGGCTGTCCGTTTTGGTGCAAAAGAAGTCCACATGGTCTGTCTCGAAGACTGGCACGAGATGCCTGCTTCGAAGGAGGAAATCGAGGAGGCGTTTGAGGAACGCATTCAAATCCATCCCCGAAAAGGTCCCAGCAGAATCCTCGGGAGAGATGGCAAGGTTATGGGCTTTGAGACAATTGACTGTGTTTCAGTTTTCGATGAGCAAGGTCGATTCAACCCCAAATTTGCTCCAGCAACAGAGAAGAGAATGGAAGCCGATACAGTTATTATGGCAATCGGACAGACATCCGATTTGTCGTGGATTCGACCTGAAGATGGAATTGAGATCACTCCACGCAACACTATCAAAGTTGACCCACAAACACTTGCCACAACTGCACCCGGCATCTTTGCAGGCGGAGATGTTTCGTTCGGTCCTCGTAACGCCATCGACGCTATAGCCAACGGAAAGAAAGCCGCACAATCTATTCATCGATATCTCATGGGAAAAGATGTGGAGGGAATCGAGCTGGAGTTCGGTGATCGTGATGTTGAAATCATTGTGTACGCTAAGAAACACTACAACCGTGAGTGGGGCTACGAGAAGAAACAACGTGTTCCCATTCCAACACTCGCAATTGACCGGCGCATTGGAGTGGCACAGGTCGAACTTGGATACACGGAAGCACAAGCTCGTGAGGAAGCGTCTCGTTGTCTCCACTGCTGGGTTAATACAATCTTTGAGCCAAAGGGCGAAGAAGCCGGAACGGAGTGCATTCTCTGCGGTGGATGTGTGGATATTTGCCCTGAGACCTGTATTGAGCTTGTTGCACTCGATCGGGTCGATGCCGATCAATCAATGATTGAAGAACTTGAAAAAGAATATGATGTTGTTCTTACAGGGGAAACAGAAACGTCTCTTGGTGCTGTTATGATCAAAGATGAAAACGTTTGCATCCGCTGCGGCTTATGTGCGATGCGCTGTCCCGTCGGATGCATTACCATGGAGGGATACACCGTTTCGGAGACTATGCCTGTTTTATGATTGGTGATTCAGAAGGGAAAAATTATGACGATGAATCCAAAAAAGAAAAGAAAGAAACTGAACTTCTCTCCCGTCGCTACTTTCTTGAAATCCTTGGTAGTGGAGCTATTGGCATCGCCACAGTCGGGAGTGTCGTTTTGACTGCACAATTTCTTTCACCCAATGTCTTGCTTGAACCTTCATTAAAATTTAAAGCTGGTTTACCAGAGAACTATCCACCAGGCTCAGTCACACTCAACAAAGAGCAGAAGGTCTTTATTATGAGGGCGAAGGAAGGATATTTCTATGCCCTCTCCGCTATTTGCACACATCTTGGCTGCATCGCAAACTGGAAGTCGGAAGATGGCATCATAGCCTGTCCCTGTCATGGCAGTAAGTTCGATAAGGATGGAAAGGTTGTTGATGGTCCTGCGCCAAAACCATTGCCGAGATTTTCCATGATGTTGGATGAGCAAGGGCAGCTCGTTGTCGACAGGGGATCACCGGTTGGCGAAGACATAATTTTGAAAGTGTAAGGAGTATAAACATGCAACAGTCATTAGAACAATACTGGCAGGCGGTGCAACAAAGAGTGTGCTTGAATTGCATCGATAGTGATGGTTATGGCAATTGCCGATTAACTGGGGAAGATGCGTGTGGGTTGAAGTATCATTTTCCTCGAATTGTTGATACAGTCCTTTCGGTACACAGTGACAGAATCGAGCCGTACGTTGAAGCATTGAGAAAGAATGTCTGTGTGTTCTGTAAGCATCAATCACCGGATGGCAAGTGCTCATTTCGCTCCAACCTTGACTGTGGGCTTGACCGCTACTTCCCATTGATCGTTGAAACCATCGAAGGAGTACACTTCGAATCAGATAGAATCGTAGAAGCTTTCGGTGATTGAAGATGATGAAAATGTTTGAACAGTTTTTTCAGTCCCAAGTCTGGCGCTCGATGTTCCGTCATGGATTGCCGGAATCCGATCGCACTCGTGCTGAAACGATTTTCTATAATTTCTTCCTGCATGTCCACCCAACCAAAGTGCGGAAACGCTCTGTCCGATTTACATACACGTGGGGACTTGGTGGACTTTCATTTGGATTGTTCATCGTCCTCACAGTCACCGGTGCGCTGCTGATGCTCTACTACCGTCCATCCGTCCCTCAAGCTTATACGGACATGAAAGACTTGCAGTTCGTGGTTTCATCCGGACAATTCCTGCGCAATATGCACCGATGGGCGGCTCATGCAATGGTAGCAGTTGTGTTTTTTCACATGCTGCGAGTTTTCTATACCGGTTCCTACCGTCCTCCAAAAGAATTCAATTGGCTTATCGGTGTCATTCTTCTCGTTCTTACGATTCTCTTGAGTTACACGGGGTATCTCCTGCCGTGGGATCAACTCTCGTTCTGGGGAATTTCCGTCGTAACAAATATGGTGCGAGCAATACCCTTTGGACTGGGAGAGAAGATTTCCTTCCTCCTGCTCGGTGGAAATATTGTTGGTGAAAATGCACTCGTGCGGTTCTATGTTCTCCATTGCTTCATCATTCCTGTTGTTGCAACAGTATTGATGGGAATCCATTTTTGGAGAGTGCGAAAAGATGGTGGAGTGTAAGATAATTTTAGATTGCCGATTTCAGATTGCAGATTGAACAATGGACAAAGATTTCAAAGTTGAAGAATCTGTTGATGTCAAGAAAGTTCCAAAACGGATAGCGTTCATTAAGGGTCGAACGGCTGCCAGGGTAAAAAAGGCCGATGACGAGATGGTGATGACGTTTCCGAACCTCGTGATAATAGAAATTATTGCCTTCGAGATCATGGTTATCGTTCTCGCCATCGTCTCACTGCTCGTTGACGCTCCACTCGAATGGATTGCAAACCCTGAACACACACCGAACCCTGCGAAAGCCCCGTGGTATTTTCTTGGCCTGCAGGAGCTGCTGCATTATTTTCCACCTGTCGTTGGCGGTGTAATTCTTCCTGCCCTTGCTGTCATTGCTTTAATAGTAATCCCATACTTTCGAATAAACATCAAGCGGGAAGGGCTTTGGAAGGAACACAGGAAGCAAACGTTCCTTGTGCTTATCATTGTCATGGCTATGGTATCCTTTATCCTTTTAATGTTCAAGGTATATGCTATGCTCATTCCAACATTGATTGTGACCGCATGTATGCTCATTCCGTATTTCTCAAAGAAAGAAGTTGGTTTCGTCAGTTGGCTTGACACTCGACCACTTTCGTGGTGGATCATGACGTGGTTTGTCATTATTGTCGTCATCTTAACAGCTATCGGCACAATGTTCCGAGGTCCAGAATGGAGTTGGACGTGGCCCTGGGAAGGAATCTACTGATTGCGGATTTCAGATTTCGGATTGTAAGACATAATGGGTAAACTTAGAATATATTTTGCCGCCTCCAGTATTGTCTTTCTTGTTGTGCTTGCCATCTCTCCCTTGAAAGATTTTTTCCGAGAGTGGAAATGGTATCAATACAAATTCAATGATCTCATCAAGGAATTACCACAACGCATTAAGCCTGCCGAAATCGGCATCAAGCAGCTCTGGGTAAGAAAGCTCGACAGAATCGACCGCTGTGTAACATGTCATCTTGGTCTGAAAGAAAAGGCGCTTCAAGAAGCTGAGCAGCCATTTCGCATCCATCCACACATCTACCACGACTTTGAAGAGTTTGGCTGCACAATGTGCCACGAAGGTCAGGGTCTTTCAACAACGTTCAAAGAATCGATTGGTAAAGTCAAGTATTGGGATAGACCTATCTTTCCTCGTGAATACATGGAAGCCTCGTGCGCCAAATGTCATAAAGAAAATCAGGTTCCTCAAGCGCCGATTCTCACCTCGGGTCGAAAACTTATTGAAGAAACCAACTGTGTGGGCTGCCATAAGATCGATGGGTTACCAAAGCAATGGGTGCCAAGCTTGGATGGGATAGGTGCGAAGGTGAACCGCATGTGGTTAGTGAATTGGCTGAAAAATCCAAAAGAGTACTTCTTAAAGACAAAAATGCCGAACTTTCTTCTATTGGATGACGAAGCAAACATCCTCGCTGATTTTTTGATGACATTTAAAACGTTTCCTAAAGGGGCTATGTTAGATCCACTCCCGACTCTGCTCATGAATTCACCTGATGCACAGAGAGAAAGGTTGATTGAACTTGGCTCGATTCGATTTCGTGAAGCACGCTGTATTAGTTGTCATCTTATTAACGGGAAAGGTGGATACGTGGCAACTGATCTGGGTAAGGTTGCTAATAAGGTCGACGTGAAGTGGTTGTATAACTATATCAAGAATCCTAAACGTCTTCAACCTGGTGTTGAGATGCCGAGGTATCATTTCAATGAAACTGAACTTGCAGGAGTCGTTGCTTACATGCAAAGTGAATTCACAGAAGGTGAAGAAGGCACTACACCCCCTCATACTCCTGATCCAGCGTACTACGAAAAGGGTTTGGCACTATTCAAAAAATACAATTGCAGCGGATGTCATGAACTTGGCGGAATGAAGAAGGCAGAAGAGATGGCACCGGAACTCACCTTCATCGGCAGCAAGAAACTCTATGAGATCGATTTCGGCAAGTCGAACATTGAGCAGTCGCTTCCTTCATATCTCTTCACCAAATTAAAAGCTCCCCGTGTCTTCTCGAGTTCGATGAAAATGCCAAACTATGAATTCAGTGATGAAGAAGCACAGTCCATAGCAGTCGCATTACTTGGCAACATCAGTGACGCAGTGCCCGAGGAATTCAAAATCTATCCTAAACCATCAAGCACGTTTAAACCTCAAGGAGATTTTGGTAAGCTGGTGGATGATTTGGCCTGTTTTGGCTGTCATACCATGTTCGGTCAGGGAAGATCGGTGGCAACGGATCTGACACTCGAAGCAAGCCAGGCTCAGAGAAAATGGATTGAAAAATACTTCAAAGTCCCGTATTCACTTCGACCAATCTTAACCGAACGGATGCCGAATCTGTTTTTATCAGAGAGAGAGAGCAAAGTGTTAGTTGATTATATGGAGCAGGTATTTCTCGCAGATAGTCTGGAGCGTGACATCAAGATCGACGAGACCAAAATCGCAAAAGGAAAGATTCTATACTTCGAGAAGTACGGCTGTCAGGCATGTCACCAAATCAAACTCAAGGGTGGGTACGTCGGGCCGGCGCTCGACAACCTTGGTTCTCGTCTCAAAGCCGGTTGGATTTTTCACTGGCTGAAAAACCCGCAAGCATTTAAGCCAGAATCAATTGAGCCTAACAATAATTTATCGGACGAGGAGGCAGAGGCGCTAACAGCGTATCTTATGACGCTTGAGTGAAAGAAAGTCACATGGTATTCACTCCAAATCATCAATAGCAGATATACCAGAAAGTCGTAAATGAAAGGATAGAAAATGATTGATGCTAAGATGCTGTGTGAGATAAACTTTTTCGCTGGGCTCACACCAAAGGAATTAAGACAACTTTCAACAATAATCAAGATTGTGAAACTTAAAAAAAATGAGAAAATTTTCAGCCGGGGAGACAGTGCTGAGGATTTCTACATTGTGGGGTCAGGCAAAGTGCATCTTAGTTTTCAGATTTCCGTTCTCCATGCTGATGAGGAAATTGGTGTAGATATTATTGGGGCAGGAGGTGTTTTCGGCTGGTCTGCCCTAGTTAGGCCCCATCAAAAGTTGACTTTGTCGGCATATTGTGATGAAGACAGTGAGTTAATGCAGATGAGAGGAGAAGACGTGCTTTCCGTGTGTGCTAAAAAGCATCATCTGGGGTATATCTTAATGGGGAACTTGGCCAAAGTTATTGGCAGCCGCATGAATCGGATTCAAGGTCTGCTTGTGAGAGAGATTGAACTTAATGTACCGTCATTTTAAGAAAAACGTGAAGGACCAAATTTGTTGCGTAAGCATCCAATTCAGGAAGATGAAATAAATGTTTTTTAGTTTTCGAAACTTTAAAATATTGCCGGCAATCTTATTGTCGTTGAGTTTGATCTGCTGCTCAGGGAGGAATTCAACTTCACTGAAACAGACATCTGGAAGCGACTCGAGCAAATCGCTTACTTACGAGGAGCGACAAGGCAGACAACTCTATAAAAAGTATTGTGCGGTGTGCCATGGTGAAGAAGGAAAAGGTGATGGATTTAATGCATTTAATTTGGATCCGAAACCCAGAAACTTTACGGACTCCATCTACATGAGCGCCCTGAGCGATGAAAGAATTGTCGAAACGATCAGTCAGGGCGGAAGGGGTGTTAACCGGTCGATGCTTATGCCTACTTGGGGAGGGAGGTTAAAAAGAGAGGAAATAAAGTATGTTGTGTCATACATTCGTAGATTCAGTTATTCAGAGTGACTTGCCTTCCAATTTATTTTAGATTTATTCTTGCAGTTCCGAAGAACAAAAAACCCAATCACGTTAATGATTGGGTTTTTTTCAAGTAGCGGGGGCAGACGATGCACATGATAGAAAGTCTGAAAACATAGTTCATCACTTAATGTGCATGGCTGTTCTCGATGATGTCCGTTGATTCGTGTTTTCCGTTAGAGGAGTCATACTGGCAAATTAAGTAATTCCATACTTTGATTAATCACTTTTATCATGGAATTAATTACCATCTCCCTTATTTTTAAATGACTTACATTTATCCCAAGCATGGAATAAATTCAAACGGTGGAATCTGATCTCAAAATAGCACTCAAGCCACCATTTTGACCGTTCACCCAGTTTTAGGGCGGTTTATGCACATACCATCATAATAGAAAAGGCAGTCCTCTTGATGCGATTACTAAGAGTCCTAACAAGTTCCATCAAACGCAAGAGAGCCCGCCTTGCCTTGTTCTCCCTGTTTTGGCGTGGGTATCTCCCACCCAGATACAGTCGGGAAGCCTGCCGTGTGTTGTCCGTAAAGAATATGGTTGAGGCTCACCACGCACTATTCGGAAAGAATTTCGCCGACTTCGCACCGCACGAAAAAACAAACGAAAAGAAGCATCTCCTCGCTCTTATTTGACTGAGACAGTGCCCACACTCATACGCATTTTTAAACCGGGAAGTGCCGAATTTAGTATGGTCTTTAAAAATAATCTCACTTAGGGTCTCTGAGCTAACGATGAATCAGAATTCGCTTGTTGCAGAAATTCTTTTGTCGTAGGGAAAACCTACTGTCATTGATATATGATTGACAACGATGAGACGATTTTCAGATGTGAAAATCTGATTTATTTATTTTCTCATACTTGATAGGTATTGCTTGTAATCACACACACAAATTGTTAATTCACGTTATCTGATAGAACAATCCCCAGCTGCTATCCCTGAATTGCCCGATAAGTCTGGCATGAATATTGGCTATTTAATAGTATCAAAGCGCTCCCAAAAACCTAATATTGATAAAAGCCAATGCCTAGGTTCTTGATTGATAAACTTTTACCATGGCTTTCCATTCGAAGTAAGCTTATTATTGCCTTTGTTGGCCTTTCGATAATTCCCCTTCTCTTAGTGGGTCTTCACAGCATCTTCTCAAATGTCAACATGATGGAGAAGATTGCTTTAGAAAACCTCACTCATGACGTACATACCATTCGGGAACATACTGCGAACTTTCTAAGTAGCATTGAAAGTGACCTCCACGTTCTGCGACATTCATCTCTGCTTGAGAGATTTATCACGGTACTGGAGCGGACATCGTCCGACCAGAACAAATCGCTACTCCAGCAACTTCAATCTGAAATTTTAGCCTTTGCTCGAACAAAAGAGATCTATTATCAAATCAGAATAGTAGACAGCGATGGAGATGAACTAATTCGGATCGAGGCATTGGATGTTACCGACACAGGTACAACTTTTCGGGTGGTGAGGGCAAATGAGCTGCGACATGGATGTGAGTCATTTTATTTTCTCCTTATTGATCGTTTAACAAGAGATCAAATTACGTTTGCCACAAGCGAGCTTGTGGATAAACCGAATAGAAGAATTCCCGTGATGAGTTTTGCGATTCCGCTTATTGGATCAAAAGATCGAGTGGGGATTCTCATCGCCAATGTATTTGCAAAGAATCTCTTCCGTGCGATCGAAGCAAAACGTCATCTAGAAGTGCAGGGAAAGGTTGTTCTTGTCAACAGCGATGGTCATTATCTTTATCATTCTGAAAAGAAAAAGGATTGGAACAGACTGTTAGCATCACGTGAAGAGGATAATCTTCAACATGACTATCCAGTTTCTACTGTTAATGCAATTCTTTCGGGGAACGAGGGCACTCTTGCCGAAGGAGTTGATGAGATTGTCTCCTATGGTCCACTGTTCTCCACGACTAGTAGTGGAAAAGTCACGCCTGGTTTTGCGATGCCATTTTTTGTCTTCGAAAGTGTTCCCAAAGGTTTCGTTCTGGGACCGGTACGTTCCTTTGCCTTGACGTTTTCAAGTTTTCTTGGTGTGTTTCTTATTGTTGCCATTGGTTTAGGTTTATTGGCAACACGACAATTTACCAAGCCTATCGCCGAGTTACATCATGGTGCAGAAATTATCTCGAAAGGGAATTACGGTCACCGACTTCATGTGGAAACGCATGATGAAATTGAAAAACTTGCCGGGCAATTCAATGCTATGGCTTCCTCCCTTGAATCGCACGAAAAAGAGATCCAGCAGCATCGGACGAAGCTCGAGGAGATGGTGAGAAAGCGAACTTACGAGTTGAATGAAGAAAAGACGAAGCTCCAGGCTATCCTTGATCATGTGCCAAGTGCTATAGTTTTATTGGATAAAGATTTTCAAATCCGGAGTGCCAGCGCTGCCTTTTCTACCATCACAGGTCGTCGTTTTGAGGATGTGAAGGGAAAAGACTGCCGGGCAGTGTTTTTCAAGGGTGGATTTTGTCGAGAGTGCGTCTGCAGAAGGGCGATGGCCTCAAGAAAGATCGAAAGTCATATTGATCAAACGTGCGATGACAAATCTGGAGAACGATTCGTTGAACACATTGCGATACCGATGAATGAAAATGGTGACCTTGACTCAATCCTTGAGATTATTACCGATGTAACAGAGCGCAAGAGATTTGAAAAGAATCTTGTCCAAACTGAACGGCTGGCAGCGGCAGGCGAGATGTCGGCAATCATAGCCCATGAATTCAGAAACTCTCTTACTTCGATCAAGATGATTCTGCAGCTTCATAACGAGTCGGAGAATTTGAATCGCTCAGAAAGAAAATCGCTTGATGTAGCACTGAACTCTATCGAGCAGATGGAGAATATTGTTGCAGAGTTGCTCAACTTTGCCCGCCCCAAACCGATGGAGTTTCAAGTCAAATCATTGAATAACATCATTGTGGAGAGTTTAGTCTTTGCTCAGCCGCAGATATCGAAACAGAATATAGCCGTCAAGAAGATGCTCGATTCAGAGTTACCTCCTTTCCTTATTGACGAATCGCACATGAAGGAAGCAATCATGAACGTGTTAATCAATGCTGCTCACGCCGTCAATAACGATGGTCGAAAGTTGAACCGAAGTGAAATCCAGGTCCTTACCAAGCGAGAATGTCTCCGAAAGACATTGCGAGACTTTGGCATGACAGATAGCAAGAGGATGGACGATTCAAACCTATACGGAGCAGAAATTGTCCTGCGGAAAGGTACTGATTGTGCTGTTGTAGAAATCAACGACAACGGTTGTGGAATCGAGCGACAAACTCTTTCTCGAATTTTTGATCCGTTCTTTACAACAAAAACTAACGGTACTGGGCTTGGCTTACCAATGGTGAAGCGAACGGTGAACGCTCATGGGGGAATTGTCGCAGTGAGCAGTACCTTAGGAAAAGGAACGACAGTCAAATTCTACTTACCTCTTGACCATGAAACGTAAGAACATAAACTCAGCGAGGGTTCTGGTTGTTGACGACGACGAGAAAATTCTCTTCGCCTTCCGAGAAGTACTGAAGAAAGATGGTCACAAGTGCATCGTGGCAAGGAACGGCGAAGAAGCCTTAGATCGCCTGTCAAAGAAATCTCCCGATCTTGTCTTTATGGATATCACGATGCCGAAGCTCGATGGTCTTGAAGCCCTGAAGCAGATCAAGCAACATGAGAGTCTCCTCCCTGTGATTATTATTACTGGTTACGGAACGATGCAGACCGCCATTAAGGCGGTGCAGAACGGAGCATTCGAATATCTCACAAAGCCGTTGGATGTCGAAAAGATTCGAGAGGTTACAACAAGAGCGATCTTGAGTGCAAAGACCAGAGCAGCGGGGTTAAAAGAAGTGGATGCGTTCAAAGCCGATTTTGTCGATCGTTATGAGCTGGTCGGTAGAGGCTCAAAGATGCAAGAAGTTTACAAGCTTATCGGTTCGATCTCAACGACACCGAATCATACTTCAGTGTTGATTACTGGAGAGAGCGGAACGGGAAAAGAGCTTGTTGCGAGAGCGATTCATGCTAACAGCGCAAATGCTAAGGAACCGTTTGTCGGTATCAATTGTACTACGTTACCGGAGTCGTTGTTGGAATCGGAACTTTTCGGATACGAAAAAGGAGCGTTTACTGGCGCTGCTGATCGTAAACTTGGTAAATTTGAGATTGCAGGAAAAGGGACAATTTTCCTCGATGAAATTGTTAACCTCTCTCCGAACTTACAGCAAAAGTTGCTTCGTGTTCTTCAGGAAAGAGACTTTGAACGACTCGGTGGAAACACTGCCATCCACGCAGAAGGACGATTCATCGCTGCGACGAATCGAGACATTGACCATGAAGTGAAAAAGGGAAATTTCAGAGAAGACTTGTTTTACCGATTGAATGTTGTCACGACTCACCTTCCTCCTTTACGTGAACGGAAGGAGGACATTCCACTTCTTGCAAACTATTTCTTGTCAAAGTACAACGATCATCTGAAGAAAGCTGTAAAAGGATTTTCGGACGATGCAATGTCTTTGCTCCAATCCTACTCGTATCCGGGGAATGTGAGAGAACTTGAAAACCTCATTGAGCGAGCAGTGATGCTGACCAAAGGAGATGTCATCATTGCTGAAACGATAAGAGATAAACTTGAAACTTCAGTGAAAGGACCTCATACCCTTCCGATCATCAGCCCAGTTTTCAGCAAATCCCGTGAGCATATCATGAACTCGTTTGAGAAACAGTTCCTTGTTGAGCAGTTGAGTAAACATCGCGGGAATGTGACTGCCGCTGCAAAAGCATCGAAGATGACGAGACAAAATTTTCACGCGCTGATGAAGAAGTATAATATCCGGGCAGAAGGATTTCGGAGATAGTGATTTGTTCTTTATGAGCACAGTGGCAGGATCACACGGCATCTCCGGATTCGCCTGCCATTTGGTATGCCAACATGCATCGTGCTCAATCTTCTGTGATTCACAATTTTTCAATAAGTCCTTCAATTGTTTTTCAGTTATCTCAAATTGCAAGTGTGATATCCTTTGGATACCTTAAGTAAGAAGTGCTGAGTTATTATCATGAATCTCAAAACAAGATCATCTGACAATGTCTTCAGTCTCTCCCGCTATTTCTACCTGAAATACGTTCTTGCTATCGTCATTCTTGTGGGTGTGAGTGGTTTCTTATTCTATGAGATTGGAAAAGAGTATCTTCTTGATGCAGCCGAACGGTATTCAGTTTCGATTGCAAGAAATCTTAACCATGAGTTGTACCAACATTTCTTCCATGTATACGGGAAAACACCAGAGACGTATGATGTACGCGATTCCGCACAGTTTTCTGTTCTTGACGGGATTGCACGCAGATTTCTCGCCCACCTCGAAGTAACAAAGATTAATATTTTCAACAAGAGCACAGTGCTCATCTACAGCACTACTCCTGAAATTATCGGTCAATCTACCCCAAATAATCTCAAACTCTTGCAGGCATTACAAGGCGAACTTGTTTCCAGTCTTGAACTTGCGCACGAACCACCAGACATCACCTACGACGTTCATCCGGTTGATTTCTTAGAAACATACATTCCACTGAAGGAATTGAGCCCAGATTTGCAAACGCAAGGTGAAATCGTGGGTTCGTTTGAAATCTATCAGGATGTCACGAACATCTATAGCCAGGTCCGATCCTTGCGCACTCTCATCATCTTCTTCTTTACACTTGTGATATTCGGTCATATTGGTGTTGTGTACGTCATCACCCGCCGCGGTGATAAGCTCCTTGCTGCCGAACGAAAATTGAAGGAGGAACTGGAACGGTCAATCCGTGAAAAATTAGAATTGATGGTGAAGCATCGGACACAGGAGCTTGAGGAAGAAAAAAGTAAGTTAGAGGTGATTCTCAACAATGTCCCAAGTGCTTTGATTTTGCTAGATAAAAATTTGTGTGTCCAATCTGTAAGCGCAACGTACAGCACCATCACAGGTCAGGTTGTTAGTGAGGTGGTGGGGAGGCCATGTACCCTGTGTACTGGGTTTGGGATGCTGCGAGAGGAATGTCCATCTCGTAAGGCTCTGCTTTCTGGACGTATCGAAAGCTGTTTGCACAGACATGCAAATAACGATCAAAGTCTTGAGCACGTCTCAGTCCCCATTAGGCGGAATGGACAGGTGGATGGAGTTGTCGAGATCATCACCGATGTCACGCAGCGAAAGCGACTCCAGGATCAACTTGTGAGAGCTGAGCGAGCCACCGCCGTGGGTCAACTTGCAGCCGTAATTGCACATGAAGTACGTAACTCGCTTACCTCTATTAAGCTGATTCTGCAGCACTTCTGGGACTCTTTCAAATCGAGGCGAACGAAAGAAAAAGAATCAATGAAGGTTGCATTAAATGCCCTGCGTAGGTTGGAGAGTATGGTCTCCGATCTTCTCAGTTTTGCAAAACCACGACAAATGCATCTCAGTCTGCAAGACATCAATCAGGTCGTTCAGGAAAGTGTTGTTCTTGCCAGACACAGATGTGAACGGAAGCGCATCCAGCTGCGTGAACGTTTTCATTCACCGCTCCCAAAGATTCCAATCGACGCAGCTTATCTTAAGGAAGTTATCGTCAATTTATTGTTCAATGCTATCGACGCCGTAGAAGAAGACTCTGGTATAGTCAGCATGGAAACCAAGGCTGTAGCACTCCCACAGACACTTCGGCAGTCTCTCGATGGTAATCCCTTTTACGATGAAGACATGGAAGTTGAACGACGTGCGACTGGTGAGAATCACATCGAATTGCAAAAAGGGGCGAAGGCGATCACCATTGTGATCACTGATAATGGCTGTGGTATCCCTTCCGATCATGTCAGCCGAGTCTTCGATCCATTTTTTACGACAAAGACTGAAGGAACTGGTCTGGGATTGACGATGGCACGCCGTGTCGTGCAGGAACATGGAGGAATTATTGACGTCGAGAGTCAAGAAGGAGCCGGCAGCAAGTTCAGAATCCTTTTACCTATAGAGCCGAGGCAGCAGTGAAGCGAGAAAAAATTCTGATTGTAGATGATGACCCGGATATCCTTTATGCAATCCGGTTGACTTTTGAGAAAAATGGTTATGCTCTTGCGGACGCCAGTACTGGCAAGCAAGGAATTGAGGTTTTCACAAGGGAGCAACCAGATGTCGTATTCTTGGATATCACCATGCCTGATATCAGCGGACTTGAGGTAATAAAGAAACTGAGAGAACAGAGCGACGTTCCTGTCATTGTGATGACAGGCTATGGAACGATGGATACCGCAATTAAAGCGGTACAGCTTGGTGCGTACGAATACATCACGAAGCCATTGGATGCCGACAGACTGCGGTTGCTTGTTCGGCGTGCCTTAGAAACGACCCAACTAAAAAGAGAAATTGCTGGTCTTCGTCTTGCACGTGAAACCACATTTCAGCCTTCTACACTCATTGGCAACTCTGCTGTGATGCAGCAAGTTTACAAAACGATCGGTGCTGTTACAACAACGCCGAATTCCACCACTGTTCTTGTACAGGGTGAAAGTGGCACAGGTAAGGAACTTGCAGCAAGGATTATTCACAACAGTGGACAAAACGCATCAGAACCTTTCATCGCTGTGAACTGCACCGTGTTGCCCTCTGATTTACTGGAAAGCGAACTCTTCGGTCATGAAAAGGGTGCCTTCACCGGTGCTACGGAGAGGAAAGTTGGCAAACTCGAATTAGCAGGCAAGGGCACAATTTTTTTTGATGAAATCAGCGAATTAACACCCAAACTGCAAGCGAAACTGTTGCGTCTCTTGCAGGAGCGTGAGTTCGAGCGTCTTGGAGGCAATGAAGTCATAAAAGTGCATGCGCGCTTTATCGTCGCAACAAACCGAAATTTAGAAGAAGCGGTCAAGCAAGGACAATTTCGTGAGGACCTCTATTATCGAATCAACGTGCTCGTTATTCACCTTCCGCCGCTGCGTGAACGGAAAGAGGATTTACCTTTGCTTATAGATCATTTTGCTGCCAAGTATAATGCAAAATTAGGGAAAAATATCAGAGCAATTGAACCGCAAGTTATGAGGAAGCTCATAGCCTATCATTTCCCAGGCAACGTTCGGGAATTAGAGAATATCATTGAACGTGCTATGATTGTCAATAAAGGAGATGTGTTGACCGCAGATACATTGGGAGAAATTCTTACAAGTGTGGACTTTTTTTCTCCTGCTATTGAACTTCCTATCACCACATTTGATCTTAGAAAGGCGCGGCAGGAGATTCTTGAAAAATTTGAAAAGCAATTCCTCGAACGACTTCTTGCTGAAACCGGTGGCAACATCACTGAAGCAGCAAAGCTTGCCCATATCCAGCGTCAAAGTCTTCACCGTATGATCAAGCGTCACAAGATAAACACGGGTCGATTCCACAAATAACGGTCATGTCTAATTAGCAAGCATCATGGTTTGATCTATGAAGAGCAGAAAATTTTTGTTCATTCTCTTAGTCTTCCTTGCTCAAGGATGCAAGGATTCGGGTACCGATGTGCATGACGATGATCATGAATTCCACATCGCAAGTCTTTTCGCAATCAATGGAAACAACTCGGTCACATTAGGATGGACTGAGCCGGAGAACGGAATCCTTGCTGAAATAGAGATCCATCGGAGTGATGATAGGGACTTTACACCATCTCCCAGTTTGCTGTATGCAACTCTTTCTGCAACAGCGACTGAGTTTGTGGATACCGCTGTGACAAATGGGACTCTGCATTATTATCGATTGATCCCGATTGAGCAGGTATCGATCAATCTCCGAAGTCCTGGTCTACCAACGAATGTAGTGCTCGGACGACCCTTCGATTATAGTACAATCTCGGTCATTAACTATTGGGACATATCCAGAGTATCTTCAACAGCGGATGTGCAGTGAGTGGATGTCATGTTGGTTCAAGTGAAGATCAACGTAACAAAGTCGCACTGTACAAAATCCTTCATGGAGAAGAACAATTCTCTCTTCAGTCATGGGAAGATCTCATTGCTAGCGGACCACACGGTTCCGTAGTTGTTGCGTTCAAGGCATCAAAAAGTCACTTAGTGTTCCATTTAAATACTGATACACTCGTTGCGCCCGTTTCCACACCGCATATGCCTCGTCCAGGATTTAATCTCCCTCCTGAGCAAGTACAAACTCTGATACGTTGGATTAATGAAGGAGTACCTAATGATTTTGGTGCAGTTCCTTTCACAGTCCATCTGAAAGGAAAGGTACTGGTAACAAATCAAGCAGAGGATTTGGTTTGCGTGATTGATATTGCAACGAACTTAATTGCGAGATATGTCCAGGCTGGAGTCCCGAATGTTTTTACACAGCCTCCCCACGCACCTCACAGCATCGCTGTGGATCGTCAAAAACAGTTTTACTATGTGTGCCTCATTGGCGCTGGAAAAGTTCTGAAATATCGCGTCAGCGATAATGCGCTTGTTGGAGAGGTGGCTGGTATTGTTTCGCCATCCGAGGTTGCACTCACTTCAAGCGGTGACACGGCATTTGTTGCGCAATTTAGTCCTACGCAAAGTTCTATACGGATGATTGATACACGGACAATGACGCTCATCAGTCCGCCAATCACTCACCCAGGTCTTCGCATGGCACACGGCATGCATCGCTCACGAGATGGAACAATGATTTACGTGACAGGCTACGGCTCGGACAACATTCTTGTTCTTTCACTTGCCGACCTCTCAACCAGCATGATTCCACTTGCCGATGATGTTCCTCCGATTCCAACAGGTGCACCACGGTTTCAGCCATATTACGTTGAACCGTCGAGAGACGACAAGTATATCTACATCAGTTGTTCCAAGTCGAATGAAATCCGAGTCATTGATCGAGATTCGATGAAGGTGGTTGATTCGATTCGGGTTGGGCAGGAACCCCTTGCGGTCGATATTACGCCGGACAACTCACGGCTTTACGTCGCAAACTTGAGATCTAACTCGGTCAGCGTCATTCGAACCTCCGATCGAAGCATCCTCACTACAATTGAAAACGTTGGAGTTGAGCCTCACGGCATCAAGGTGAGCGGAGATGGAAATTATGTTTATGTTTCTTGCCGCAACACCGAAGCGCTCGGCGATCCGCCTCATCATCCAACCCAAGGAAGTAAAAAGCCAGGGATTGTTGCCGTTATTGACGCATCGACGCATCGTGTTATTAAGCGAATTGAGGTAGGTGCCTTTGCGGCGGGTTTGGCAATTGTTCAGTAGACAAGAGTCGATTAGCTCCGGTAGTTTTTATCTTCGAGTGAAGGAGTCTCGATCACTACACTCGAACTTAATAAAGCACACAGTGAACATCTTCAGCAGTTTGAAAAGTTTTTTGGGAATCCATCCCTTTGGGAGAAGAACTAAGTGTCACCCAGGCGGTTGCATACGTCACCTCGCGGGTGACAGTGGATCTGATTTAAGAAGTATCCAACCAATCTGATTCCTTCCAAAATCCAGATTTTTTCATTTTCAGTTTTTGGCATACAGATTGACTTGGTTATCGTCTGTGATGAAAGCAAAGCCAAGAATTCTTGTCATAGATAACGACAAAAACATTCTCGCAGCATTTCGTATTTCCCTGACTGGAGGGGGCTATCGTCCACTCGTATGCAGCCCCGCCAGAGGCGGGGCTGAGGATGCATTGAGGATGATACATCGTCATCGAATTGAGCTTGTGATCTCGGAAATTCACCTCAATGGACATAACGAATCTGGACTGCGTTTTCTAACCACTCTTCGACACAAACTACCACACCTTCCAATTATCATTGTCAGCAATCAGATTGATGATGCAGTTGAACAGAGGCTCAAGTCTCTCGGTATTAACGGAGTGTTGACAAAACCTATAGAACTACGGGTCATAAAACGTACCATAAAAGCTGTTCTGAGTTTACAGAAAATACGGTATTCTAAAAAGAAGGTTCTTGATCAGCAGTGAAAAAATACTGTTTAAAAATTTTGTGTAAATCTATTCTAATCTAACTCACATTATTCACAAACTTATATGGAGAGTTGTATGAAAACCTTTCTTACTGTTTTACTTGCTGCGGTCGTGCTTTTAATTGTGCCGGATGAGAGCTATGGTATCCCGGCATTTGCACGCAAGTACAAAACAAGCTGCACGACCTGTCATATCGCAATTCCGAAACGCAATGCTTTTGGTGAAGCATTTCGGCGGAATGGTTTTGTTCTGCCGAAAGGAGATGCCCAATTGATCAAGGAAGAGCCGGTCAGTTTGGGAGCTGAGGGATGGAAAGAAATGTTCCCGGATGCTGTTTGGCCCGGCGTCATTCCCCCAAACCTCCCCATTGCGGTGTATGTGCATAATCGTCTCACATATGATCCATTGAAACCCGACGGTCAAAAAATTGGATTCGATATGCCGCATGAACTTGAACTCCTGTTCGGCGGCGCTTTCGGAAATGATGTTGGACTATTTGGGGAATGGATCTTCTTCGAGGGCGGCCAAAACGCAGTTGGGATGCAGCGATTTTTCTTTCAGTTCAACGACATCATCGGCCCAAAGGATGCATTGAACATCAAGGTGGGTCGGTTCGAGCCCGGCATCACCAGCGGCTACATGCAAGCAAACCGTATTACTCTTGACCGTCCAATTACAATCGATTATCGAGCTTCAGGTGATTGGCGTCCACGAGATAACCAGGCTGGCATTGAGATCAACGGTATCTTCGGAAGCAACTTTGAATATGCCGTCGGTATTGTTAACGGTGAAGGGAAAACCACACCGTTCAAAGATCAAAAAGATGCCTTTGGGCGAGTTGCCTATAAGATTGGAGGAATGGGGCTGGATGGCTCTGGCGCAGATGCTGAACTCAAAGAGACCGACAACTGGGTAGACAATGCGGTTACTTTTGGTGTCTATGCCTATAACGGTCATTTCGGTAAGTCTACAAGCACGACAACACAGACCGTCGATACAGCGGGCAGCGGTGGTGATCCGACAAAATTCAAAATCAAAACCACTACAACCACGAAGAGTTGGGGTAATAACTTCAACCGCTTCGGCATTGATCTGCGCGGCGGGTACGATCGGTTAGAACTAACGGGAGGTGTGATCTTTGGTGATGACGAGAATGCTTTCGGAGACACCAAGAAGCTCAAGCACACCGCCTATTTTGGCGAAGTCGATTACATTTTCTATCCGTGGCTCATTGGTGTGCTTCGTGTAAATCATGCGCAATCGAAGTTAGGAGATGACGATCGTGATAAGTACTGGGAAATCAATCCCAACATCACCATACTCTACCGTGCGAATATTCGGTTCACGGTCGAGGGCAGATTTCGAATCGATGAAAAGCGAACGATCGGTGGTGCTGAAGTTGACCCAAGCGAAAAAAGAGCATTCAGACAGTTCCGAGTCAACTCAATGATTGTATTCTAAACGAAAGTTGAGATCATGAGATTAAAGGTTGCCATGTATGCTGTCATCCTGGGTGGAATAATTTTATGTCTGCCTTGTATTGTAAACGCTGGCAATATCAAAGGTACTGTGAAAGTTCTTGGCGGGAAAAATATTGAATACACGCTGATGTATATCGAAAAAGTTGAGGAAAGATCATTTCCTCCGCCCGCCAAAAATCCCGTCATGGATCAGATACGGATGACCTTTGTGCCGCATGTGTTGCCGGTACTTGCCGGATCAACTGTGGACTTCCCCAATAGCGATTCGACGCGCCACAACGTCTTTTCACCATCCAAGACGAAGAAATTCAACCTTGGAACGTACCCTGCTGGTATTACGAAGAGAGTCACTTTCGAGAAAACCGGTGTTGTCTCACTGCTGTGTAATGTCCACGCTGAAATGTCAGCCTTCATTCTCGTTTTGCAGAATCCATATTTCACAATGGCTGATAAGAAGGGTACGTATCGGATTGCGGACGTGCCAACCGGGGAATACACACTCGTTGTTTGGCATCCGAAATTTAAGTCAAAGAATTCAAAGATCAATATACAGCAAGAAGGGAGTGTGACCGTTGACTTCTTTTTAGACGAGTGAAGATATGCCTGGAACATAAGTGTCCTTGATGGATAATTAGTGAATTAGTAACCATATGATCATGAACACGTGTTCCGAGCTATATTTTTCTTGCGAGAAATTATGGCAAACACAGAAGAGTTGCAACATACTACTCCTCTTCGGAAGGAGATCGCAGTTGACAAGACACGAGGATTGTGGATCACACGTCGTGATCTCCTTTCTCTTTCCGGGTGGATTGCCTTTTTTGTTTTTTTAGGAATTTCAATCCTTAGCACAATTCGTTTTTTCTTTCCACGGGTTCTCTTTGAATCTGCTCCTGTATTTAAGGCTGGTTTCCCTGATGAATATGCTCTCGGTGAAGTCAGCAGTAAGTACTTGAAATCAAAACAAGTTTGGGTCGTGCATGAGGAAGAGGGATTCTATGCATTGTCGGCAGTGTGCACGCACTTAGGATGTACGCCCAGATGGTTAGAGACGGAAAATAAATTCAAGTGCCCCTGCCATGGCAGTGGCTTTCATCTAAGTGGTATAAACTTTGAAGGACCGGCACCTCGTCCTCTTGAACGAGTAAAAATCACGCTCAATGAAAATGGTGAGCTGGTCGTAGACAAGAGTGTGAAGTTCCTGTATGAAAGAGGTGAGTGGGGGAAGCCGGGGTCATTTCTGAAAAAGATATGAGCACTTGGGAAAAAATTAAACGGTCACAAATATATCGGTCGGTATTTCGGCACGGTTACAAGGATACCAAACCAAACCGGATGCATCAGATTGTAAGCAATGTTTTTCTGCATCTGCATCCTACCTCGGTATGGCGACACGCCACAGACATCCGCTTCACGTGGGGGATGGGCGGCATTACCTTTCTCTTGTTCATCGTTCTTACTGTGACGGGTGTGATCCTCATGTTCTACTATCGCCCAACGGCTGAATATGCGTATGCAGACATAAAGTATCTCGAGCATGATGTTCCGTTCGGGATGTTCCTCCGCAATATGCATCGATGGGCTGCACATCTGATGGTGATTACCGTCTGGCTTCACATGCTGCGTGTTTTTCTGACAGGGTCATATAAACCGCCAAGAGAATTCAATTGGGTTGTCGGAGTTATGCTGCTCGTCTTGACTCTTCTCCTTTCATTCACGGGGTATCTTTTACCGTGGGATCAACTTGCCATGTGGGCAATTACCGTTGGAACTAATATGGCACGAGCAACGCCATTTCTTGGTCATGAAGGTCCTTTTGGCACGGAACTTGGAATGAAAGCTGACAACGACATCCGATTTCTTCTCTTAGGCGGAACACAAGTTGGACCCCCTGCACTATTGCGGTTTTATGTTTTACATTGTATCGCTTTGCCACTTTTAGCCGTGGCTTTTATGATTGTGCATTTCTGGAGAGTAAGGAAAGATGGTGGAATTTCTCGTCCGCCTGAACACGAATAAAGCTCACCGTATCAAAGAAAGGAAAATCGTATGGAGATACTATTTCTCATCGGAAGAATAATCTTTGGCGGCTATTTCATCTTCAATGGACTCAATCATTTTCTCCGTTTTACTATGATGAAGGATTATACGAAAATGAAGGGAGTGCCATTCCCATCAGCAGCCGTTGTAGTTACAGGCTTCATGCTCTTGCTCGGTGGTTTGAGTATCATGACAGGTGTCTATCCCGATATTGGCATTCTACTACTCATTACATCCCTGATTCCCGTCTCATTCACAATGCACAATTTCTGGAAAGTCGAAGATGCACAGATCAAGATGATGGAGATGGTTAACTTCACAAAGAACCTTGCACTTGTCGGTGCAGTGTTGATGATGCTGGCGCTTTCATGTCCGTGGCCACTGAGTTTGCAATGAAGTTTTTGGACCATGGAACAGTTCTTTCACATCTTGACACGCCCAGACAACATTCCCATCGCTGGAATGCTGCTGCTTGTCTTGTTTTACTATTGGCTCGGTATCAGCCAAGCAGTTAAAAATGACAAGTATGGTGTCAACAGAAATATCGACAAAGTCCACTGCTGGCCCTATCTGACACGCATCGAGTTTTTGGCAACTCTTCTGATCATGGTCATCTTGACCGTTTGGTCAATTACAATTGATGCACCGCTCGAAGAACTTGCTAATCCCAGCAAAACACCAAATCCTGCAAAGGCTCCATGGTATTTTCTTGGCTTACAAGAAATGTTGGTCTATTTCGATCCCTGGATTGCTGGTGTGGTTCTGCCAACATTCATCATTATCGGCCTTATGGCGATTCCATATCTTGATCTCAATCCAAAAGGAACAGGCTATTACAGTTTTCGTCAGCGGAGGGCTGCGATCCTCATTTTCAGTTTTGGTTATTTGCTCTGGGTTGCTCTCATCATTATCGGAACGTTTTTTCGAGGACCAGGCTGGTATTTCTTTTATCCGTGGGAGGAGTGGGATGTGCATCGGATCGTTGCCATAACCAATGTTGATCTTCCGTATCTCTTTGGTATTCGATCCTACTTTTGGTCATCGGTCTTTGGAGGTGGGGTAGTGCTCGGATACTATTCTCTTGGAGTTTTCTTCTATCTCTACCTGAAAAAGAAACATGCAGAGCTCATGAAGAATTTAGGTCTGCTGCGGTACGTCATCATCGCTTTTTTATTCTTGACGATGACGGCACTGCCGATGAAAATGTTTCTTAGAATCTTTTTCAACATCAAATATGTGTGGGTAACACCTTGGTTTAATATATGATGGGAAGTGAGAGTACACAGGCGGCGCAATCACAGCAGCGCACCGTTATCAAGAAAAAATCGAAACTTATTGCACTCATCGACGAAGAAACATGCACAGGTTGTGAAGTGTGTATTGAGTTCTGCCCAGTTGATTGCATCGTCGTTCTTCCTAATCCCAACCTGGAGCTTCAGGCAAATGTGTGTCGTGTGATTGAAGAGCCTTGCACTGGCTGTACACTGTGTGTAAAGGAGTGCCCGTGGGAATGTATTGTGATGGTACCAAGGGAACGATAGATGAAGATTCTGGAAAAACGTCGGTCGATTCCTGTTGAGATCAGATCATACGGATTGATCTATGTCTGTGCCGCAGGATTACTTGCATTCTCGACCGTCTGGGCAGTCATCGATGAAACATGGGTTCGCCGACCGTGGAAAAAGCATCAGAAAGAGTTTCACCAACTGGAATTAGCAAAAGCCGAACAAGGACTTCATGGGGCAGAGGAAGAGTTTCACACACCAGAAGTTCAGGGGAGATATGCAGCCGTTGAGCTGGAATTGCGCATTGCAGAGGCAGCGCTTCAGAACGAAGAGTACTGGCAAGCAGCAAGCGAATTAGGAAAAGTGCAGCTCCATCTTTCAGAACTTTCCCAACAACTTCAATTCACTCGAAGCGAATCTGACGAAGTGTACTACCTGTATAAAACTGCTGTTCATAAGAAAAAACCGGCAGATAAGGAGAAATTACGTTTGGATCGACTTGAGCAGGAGAAAGCGACTCTGGAGCGTGAAATTGCTCTGGTCCAGAAAAAACGACACAGTCTCGAGGTGAAAGTACGAGCGGTTGGAGAGAGAGTTGAAAAATTAAAAGATAGTTTGATGGCGATGAGGGCAGATATTGCCGCATGGCAGCGGAAAGTTGAAGCCGTCAAAAAGAGAGCAATCGAAGTGAAGCAAGTTGTTTTAGAAAATTTTGATTACGATAATTTCGGCGGGCGCATTGCCCGAGTTGAACGCTGTATGACTTGTCACTTAGGTATCGACCAACAAGGATTTGAGAACGAGAAGCAACCGTTTACCAGACACTCGTACATCATCGATTATCACCCAGTTGAAAAATTCGGGTGTACGCCTTGTCATGGTGGTCAAGGTGTTGCTCTCACTGCACGGGCAGCACATGGTGCCGCCGAGTTTTGGCCCAATCCATTACTTGGGGAAGGTGTTCGGGAGCGCTTGTGTGGAAAATGCCATCAAGCAGTTGACTTTCCAGAAGCGCCAACGTTAACCGATGGAAGAAAATTGTTTGAGAGTTCGGGATGTCTCGGTTGTCATAATGTGGAAGGCTATGTGAAAGTGCCAAATATTGGTCCGCCCTTGAATCACATCGCAGTAAAAGTCAAGCCAAGCTGGCTGCTGAAATGGATACTCAATCCAAAAGAATATCTCCCAAGAACAAAGATGCCGAACTTCCATTTCACGGAAGAGGAAGCACGAGCAATCAGGGCATATCTTCTTGAGAAGAGTTTAACACAACGATCTCCCTCACAACCCAGTTTCAGGATAGCAACTCAAGAGATGATTGAGAAAGGAAAAGAGTTATTTGGTTACGCTCGCTGTGTTAGCTGCCATTCACTTGACGGAACCGGCGGTACGTTGGCTCCCGATCTCATCAAGGTCGCACAGAAAGTACGTCCGGAATGGCTGTTTGCCTGGATCAAAAACCCACGTGCGTATCAGCCCAATACCAAGATGCCTCAATATCGCTTCACAGATAAAGAAATCCAGTTAATCGTCAGTTACCTTTTAAGCCTCACGGAGACAACAGATACTGATGAACAGATGGTACTGGTTCGCTCTTCAGACGAAGTGAAGCGTGGAGAAAAACTTGTTATCGACTATGGTTGTCTCGGATGCCACGACCCTGTAGGGCAAGAAGCTGTTGGTGGAAAAGTTGGCGCTGATTTGACCTTCTTCGGTGACAAGCCAATTGAGAATTTTGATTTTGGGGATGTTATTGATATTCCTCGAATGAAGGAAGCCTGGGTTGTTACCAAGTTGCAGAATCCGAGAATTTTTTCGACTGAGAGAATTCAATTAAAAATGCCGGATTTCAGTTTCAATCTCCGTGAAGCTCAATCACTTTCAACAATCCTTTTGGGATTTACTGAGGAACATCCTCCTGAGCCGTTTGTTCGAAGCAGGCAACCAGAAAGCAATTATACTCCTCCAGGTGAATTCGGCAGACTCGTTTCTGAATTAAATTGCCTGACATGTCACAAAATTAACAGTAGGGGCGGCACATTAGCACCTGATCTCTCTTATGAAGGCAGCAGAGCAAATGCAGAGTGGTTGAAAGAATTTTTCCGCAATCCAACTACTCTTCGACCGACGCTGGTCGAGCGAATGCCGAAGTTCAATCTTCCTGAACAAGAGATTGATATCATCGCGAATTATATGAAAACCGTCCTGATAAACAATGACATTGCTTCAGACTTCTTAAAGGATGTAAAGATTTCCAAAGAAGACACTGAGAAAGGCCGAAAGCTGTATTACGAAAAGTATCGCTGCCAATCATGTCATCAAATTAACTACGAAGGAGGAACAATGGGTCCGGAGTTAGTCTCAACCGATATGAACATCCGTGAACGAAGAACTGCTGGATGGATATTCCGGTGGATCAAGAATCCTCAAGCACTCGACCCAGCCGCACTTGAACCTGTTCTAAATTTGTCTGATGAGGAAGCTTTACTGATCACGAAATATCTTTTGAGTTATTGATGACTTGCATCTCACAGACACTGCAATCTGCCATCTGCCGCCCGCTATCCATCTTCAGCCTTCTCCTACTTGTAGGATGTCAGGCGGATGATAAGATACAATCTCAGATTCCTGAAATCAGTCCACGACGGCAAGAAGCTATCGGTGAACGATTGTATCAACGCTACTGTGCAGGCTGCCACGGAACCACTGGTGAAGGGGATGGAATCCACAGTTACACGCTGAATCCACCGCCGGCGAATCATACGGACAGTGTTTATATGGTGAGCCTATCCGATGAATATCTCTTTAATGTCATCAGCAACGGTGGAGCTTCAGTAAGCAAGTCCCCTGAGATGCCGAGGTGGAAGGATATACTCAACAAGGATGAGATAGGAAACGTGATACTCTACATTCACACGTTGTCAAAGAAACGGCTGGCTCAAGAGATTGAGGAGAAATCTCCTTAGGTGTTGATTCATCGGGGGTAGAATCTTTCGGTTTCGTGCGGTACAATAATGAGCAGTGATGTTGATGAGAGGAGATATTATCCTACCCGAGACAATCAAGGATAAACTAGGAGAGTCAGCCAAAAGAAACGACGCTCTGCCAATTATCAGTCCAGTCTTCAGTACTTCTCGTGAACATATCTTGAACTTGTTTGAAGAACAATTCCTTGTCGATCAACTTAGCAAACATCGCGGGAATGTGACTGCCGCTGCAAAAGCATCGAAGATGACGAGACAAAATTTTCACGCGCTGATGAAGAAGTATAACATTCGGGCGGAACGATTTCGAATATGATGATTAGGGATTGAATAAGTACTGGGTAATATCCTACAGCGTCAGACTGTGCCTCCAGTGGAAATCCCAGATTGCCTCGGAATCAGATTTAGATTAGCGCTTACTTATCTGGCCAAGTCCCAGCTTTCGTGTTCCCACGAGTTGTCAATTCCTACTTGCCGCAGTGTAAAGTGAAGATTGACACTTTCTGTTTTCCATCTGATTCATCGCTCGTATCGAGTCATTCCTGTATCGGTGAAATTCCCTCGGCATCCATCCGTCGTACAGTCACGTCATCGGATACGAAAAAACTTTTTTGCAAGCTATGGAGAAACAAGTTCTTTAATTTCCTCAAGCTCGAGGTCAGGCGCTATTTTCTCCGCTTTCTCAATAATGGGTTAATCGTAAAAAGCGTCAAGGAATTCGTTACGCTCAATCCCCGCCTGTGTTAATACAGATCTCAATGTGCTGCTTTTGATGGTGCGATGATTCGGTAGCACTAATGGAGTAACAGAACCGTCGCTATTTTTTCGCTCCATGATTATATGGTTTCCTCTTCGCACAACAGAAAATCCTAAGTTTTGAAAAGCTCTAAGTACATCTTTCTGCGCCGCGTCAACGGGGAACTTCATATTGCCACGCTTGTTTCGGCAATGTATGCTTCGAGGGTTGGTGCGTCGCCTTCCAAATGCTCAAAAAATTTTTTCTTTCCGTAATGCTTAATAAAAAATCTGATGGCACTTTCGGTGTCTTTGAGCGCTTCCGCGTAGGTATCACCTTGTCCTACAATTGCCCCTCGTGCAAATCCTAAGGGATATCCTACATATCCATCTTCGTGACGTTCTATAATAATTTTTATCTGTTTCATGTGATCTCCTCGTAGCAATGAAAGCTACACTTGTTAATGATGATCGTTTAGTTGTTAATTTTTTCTTTCAATAAAATCGAGTTATGTCCTAACAAGTATCAAATATAACAAATCAGAGATGCAAACGGAAATATTCCTTAACAATTTCTTAACACATTCATCCTTCGTACAATCACTTCATCAGAAACAAAAAATTTCCTTGCCACTTTGGAGAAACGAGATCTTTATAACGGGTAATTCTAGGTCTGGTGCAACTTTCTTTGCTTGCTCGATAAGAGGTTCCAATTCCCTGAGTGCGTCAAAGAATTTCTGTTCTTTTGGGTTCATGGTGTTCCTTTCACCGCATTCCCAATCGCCGGCTTCTTATGCGGAATATGTCTCATCATCAAACGTGTAACTACTGTTTCATATACACAGTGGAGAACCACAACTTGAATAGAGGGTCGATGAATTCCATACGCTGCGGGGTAATATCGATGATCTCCTTGCTGACCAGCGATTGTTTGATGCGAGACGCGATGTTACCAGAGAGTCGTTTCCGTTCCGATTCGCGATTCGAGAATGTCTCACCAAAAGCGATTTTGTCGTGTATAGGGGGATTGTGCATGGTTTTTCAAATTTTCTACACTATTGTAACTTACAATATTGTAAGTTGCAAATGTGTAGGTATTGTATGAAGGATGCGCAAACAGAAATTCTTCTTTGTCTCTAGCCTCAGGACGGCATGCCTGCCAATTCCCTCTTGCCACAGTGTAATGGGCAGATTGACACTTTTTATCCTCCATTTATTTAT
>JACQVI010000078.1 GCA_016209795.1 Ignavibacteriota bacterium | reverse complement strand
TCTTGGCAAAGCTGGCGAAGTGAAAGCTGAAATGACGGCGGTGGCGAGAGAATTCCAATTGCCACTTCGCTTTCCAAAGGAAGTTATTGCTGAAGCTGAAAAAATCCCTGAATCGATTCCGAAAGATGAGTACAAAAGACGACTTGATTTACGCGACATCGAGTGCTTCACCATCGATCCTGAGAATGCGAAAGATTTTGATGATGCGGTCTCATTGGAAAAGCTTCTTGATGGAAATTTTCTCCTTGGCGTTCACATCGCCGATGTCAGTCACTACATCCACGATAACACGGCGCTCGATCGAGAAGCACTCAAGCGAGGAACAAGTGTGTATTTAGCCGATTCCGTCATCCCCATGCTTCCCGAAAAACTTTCAAACAATCTCTGCAGCCTTCGACCTCACGAAGACCGTTTAGCTTATTCTGTGCTGATGACTGTCACCCCTCGAGGAGTTGTGAAGGATTACCAAATACCTAAAAGCGTTATCCGAAGCCACAGGCGATTTACGTATGAAGAAGTGCAAGCGATCATCGAAACGGGGAATGGTGAATTTGCATCAACCATCAAGCAGATGCACACACTGAGTCAGACGTTATTGAAAAAGCGATTACAAGAAGGTAGCATCGACTTTGAGTCTGTAGAAACGAAGTTCACATTCGACAGCCACGGCAAGCCAATTCAGATCATCAAAAAGGAGCGGTTGGATGCCCATCGCCTCATCGAAGAATTCATGCTGCTCGCCAACCAAACGGTAGCAAAGCACATTGGGCTTCAGAAGAAAGAAGAAAATATCCGTCCTTTTATTTATCGCGTGCACGATCCACCCCCTCCCGACAAGCTCTCTGATTTTGCATCGTTTGTGGGGCACCTCGGCTACTCGCTAAACATCAGCGGTGGTCTGACGAACCGAGCACTTCAGAAGTTACTCAATGAGATCAGGGGGAAAGAAGAAGAAAACGTCATCAATGAAGTTGCAATACGCTCGATGGCAAAGGCAATCTATTCCGAGAAAAACTTCGGGCACTTCGGACTTGCCTTCAAGCACTACACACATTTTACTTCACCAATCCGTCGCTATCCTGATCTGATGGTTCACCGACTGCTGTATGAATATGAGGACAAAATGTCACATAAGCGACGAGAGCATTTGATGCATCGTTTGCCTGAGGTTTGTAAACAAAGTTCAGACCGGGAACAGATTGCTGTGGAGGCGGAGCGTGCATCGGTGAAAGTGATGCAGGTAGAGTACATGAAGCGCCACCTTGGCGACGAGTTCCATGCGATCATTTCCGGCGTGACAAACTTTGGACTCTTTGTTGAGATTTCAGATTTGTTAGTCGAAGGACTTATCCGTGTGCGGGATATGGAAGATGACTACTATGTGTATGACGAAAAGCGATACGCCCTCATCGGTCGCAGAACCAAGAAACGCTACCGCTTAGGAGATAAGGTCACCGTCCAAGTCGTCCGCGTCGACCCTGAGGAACGGGAGATTGATTTTCTACTGGTGGAATGATGATACGCCAAACTCCACTTTCTTTCTCATAAGGATCCCTGTAGGGAATCTGAGTTCTTACTTGACAAGCACCATCTTCCTATTCTCATAGTAGCTGGTTGACGCTGAGTTAGCTCTGAGCGAGTAAAAATACACTCCAGATGCAAGCTTAGAGCCATCAACAGAGATGCGGTATGTCCCCGGCTTGTACTCCTCTTCATCAATGACCGTACGCACTTCTCGACCTAAAACATCGTACACTTTCAGTGTTACACTTGAATGTGTTGGCACATCGAACTCAACGAACGCTACCGGATTGAACGGATTGGGATAACTCTGCCGCAGCATGAACGATGTCGGGAGCGGTCGATTCTCGATAACCTCGACGGGTCGCGCAGCTACGTTGAAGGCAGAGAGTGCTGTGGCAACCTCCGGTCCAGTCGTTACAAATACATCACGATAACCAAGAGGTGCGAGTGAATCGATCTGGATATCGGCTTCTAACTGTGTTGGCGAGAGAACACGAACAGCCAAGACGTTTATCCCCGAGCTGCTAAATGACACTTCCGTTACACCATCCTGAAAGTTTGTATTTGATCCAATTATCGCAATCGTCAGGGAGTCTCCTTGATTTCCACTGTTTGGTGTGACGTCTGCAATTACGGCAATCTCAGGCGCTTCGCTGATGATCAAAAATGGTCCAGGGACGGATTCATCTGCAAACTCACTACCGGTTGTTACGGTAATGTTCCTGAAACCAAGATCTGCAGCACTATCAATCGTGATCGTCCCTTGAAGTTTTGTCGCACTCAGAGCCGTTACCGCTTTGATCGCAATGCCTGCACCCATATCGAGTATCGAAGAATCTGCAAAGTGTGTATTGATGGCAGAGATTGTCACCGTTAACGTTTCTTTAATTGCAGCCGCTGTGGGAGAAACACCAATAATTGTCGGAAACAACGGTGCTGTCACAACCTCGAGCGACCCTAACCCGAATGCTGTATCCAAGATACCACCGCCCAAATCGGTTACCGTCATAACATCGCGGAAGCCAAGCGCAGCCCCGGGATCGACGGTGATGTCAGCCACGAGCTGAATAGGTGAAATCACGCTGACATTGGAAACTGTTATTCCACCTCCAGAAATAGACATCATCGTGCCGGGTTGGAAGTTCGTGTTAGAGCCGCTAACAGTGAGGAGAAGAGTACTTCCAACAGGAACTTTCGATGGCTGCGTAAGTCCGATGGATTTCGTAATTCCACCTTGAACAATGTTATAGGCGATATTCTTGAATCGATTCAGATCAGCCGAATCACCGCTGTTGACTTCAGGAACGTAAGCAAAGAATCCGCCGGTTTCGTACGCAAGTTGGGAAAATGCCTCGATAGAATTTGGTGGACGATAGTTGCCAAAGTCATGATTGAGCAGGACTTCTCCGGGATCAAGAGTGATAGTTCCAACCCCAACCGTTTGGTACCAGCCAGATTTTAGACCTTCGGAGAGAGAATATGTACCAGGAATCACATTCGTGAACGAGTAATTCCCGACTGAATCGGTCACTGTGTAAAGGTATGAAGTGCCACTCAAATAAATATTCCAGCCAGTGAGCCCCGATTCACCGGGATCTTTGATACCGTTGGTATTCTTGTCGTGGAATTTCATCCCATAAACCTCGCACGTCGGTGCATAGTTACCGAAATCGATGTTAGTAAACGAACTACCGGGCGTATCAATCACTACTGTCCACGAACCGGATGGTGGATATGTTTGTCTCCAGCCGAGCATTAATTCTTCAGTGATCGTATAGGTTCCGGGAGGCAAATCGCTGAATGAATAATATCCGTATGTGATCGTTGAGTCGTTTCTCGGGCCTTGAATCTTTATTTCCCATCCATACAGTGAGGCTTCACCTGGATCGTAAACACCGTTGGTATCGGCATCAAAGAATTTGTATCCAGTGATACTCGATGCTAAGTAGTTACCAAAATCGTTGTTCTGGAGTGTTACGCCCGAATCAAGCAAAAGATAGTAATAACCAAGCGGTGGATAGGTTTGAGACCATGAGGAGCGATACTCCTCCGAGATGGAATAATAACCTGCAGGTAAGTCAATAAATTGATAGTTCCCCAAAGAGTCTGTCATTGTTGTCCTGTAGACCGCACCCGAAGCGTACATAGTCCACCCTTGGATGCCTTGCTCGAGCGAATCTCGTACACCGTTTGCGTTGACGTCATTAAATTTCATTCCTGTAATCGTGCCTGTCGGAGGGATGTAGGTGCATGCCGCAAACTCAATTGATAGACTGGCAAGGTCGTTGTCGTTGGAGGTAAAATGCTCATACGCTGTTCCATACGCTGCCTTTTGGATTGGCTGTGACGAAGTTGAAAGGTCGATCTCCGCAGGTGGTGTCGCAGAATTGTTTCCTGCACTAAATCCTACGAGACCGTTCTGTACAGTCATCGAACCATAATCGATCCTGAATGAGCCGTCAGGTCGCAGTCGGATGGTGAAGCTCACAGTATTACCGGTGTAAGCCTCAGGAATACTCGTGAAAGAAATGTGAAATTCTGATCCTACCTGTGTTGCGACGATCGTTCCACCTGAAGGGGGCAGGAGATCGGTCCACCAACCACAAATACGGCGAGGACCCTCCATCAAAGAATACGGAGAGGGATAATACTCATACACTCCGTTGCCAAATGTGAGATATCCATTAGCATTCACAAAAGTTGAAGTATAACTTCTTCCGCAGAATGGAAATGAAAATGGAAGATTCACTTCAACAAAGTCGTCGTATCCAAGGATGAGTGTATCAGACGATGCAATTTGCCGTCTGTAGGTGTGTCCATCAGGTCCGATTGCAGGATTGATTACACGACCTCTATCATCATCGGCTTCGTTGTCCGAACTAACTTCCCCGTGACCCACCGCATCCGCAAATCCACCATCGCAGGCACCAGACAACAGAACATTCACTCGAATACCGCGAGCACGAAGAGCAGAGATAGTTGAATTTAAACTCAAGCCTGGGTGCGGATCAGCATCAGTAGCAAATAAGATGACTCCACCGCGTCGGATGGTATCTTTGACAGCATTCAGTGCTTCAACTGACGCCTCAGGGCAGTCCCCACCTCCACTGGCGTACAACGAGGCAACTTGATTTCGTATTTCAGTCAGGTCAATTGTGAGGTTGTTTTGACTGACACCATCCTTAAACGTTGTCAACTGAAACACGACACACGTATCTTCCCTGAACGTTGCAAGGAAAGCAGTGAGAGCATCTCTCACTCCGCCGATTTCTTCACCCATACTTCCTGTGTCATCGATGACAAATTCGATATCGACTCTCAGGAACCCCCGAGAAATAAAACGTTGAAGCAGTGTATTCACATGTGAACCGCCGTAGAGACTTCGATCAGCCTGTATGATTGCGCAGGCATTATCTCGCATCGTTGGGCTTGCACCCAACAGGTAATGAGATTGTAAGACAAGTTTATCAGTAATTGCTCTTCCTAAATCACCCCAAATCAACATCAGCACAGACGACCATATTTGACCTGCGTTGTGGACCTCAAGAGAAGCAACCCCATTCCGTGGATAGATTCTGGGATCGTTCAACGGACGCAGAGCGCCGGTTGAGGCTGTCCCATCCCAATTAAATACCATGTCAGCACCATTTGCCCAGCCATTTCTTGAATAACTGCCCGCCCAATAATCTCCGAACCCTTCTCCGATATGCCGGGCTTCCCCTCCGCTCGCACTCCATCCTGGCTTTTGTCCATTCTGGATGGCGTGACCATACTCGTGCCAGATGACATCAGCGTCTTCGGCATCATCAACACCACCTTCACCAAACGCGATCTTATTCGTACTCGGGATATAATGAGAGTTATCCTGCCCATTGAGACCGTGAGGATCGGCAGGGACAGAAAGATTTTGGATATTGTTGAAACCCAGCGATTGAATATAGCGCTGAGTCTTATCGATATGGTAATACACCATCACCTCTTCGAATGCCTGTTGGCTTCGGTGAAATCTAAACGAATCAGGGTGTGCTGGTGTGGTAAAGGTATCCGTTGGCGATTCAAAATCTGAGATTTGAACATGTGGACCTTGGAGGCTATACACACTTGCATTCAGTGTAATATCCCTGAGGGTCACAAGAACACGTTGTGCATCAAGTTGTGGGCTATCTGCATCATTACTGTCAGGATAGACCGTTCCTCCTGTCGTAACTGGATCGGGATCATACACGTAGCCGGTTCCATCAACGACTGTTTTCCGATCATGCACCTGACGTCGATCATCTGTGCCGAAATACTGCGCCATGTCGGTGACACTAAACACTTCACCGCTTTGTGCATCGACAAATACCTCCCAATCTCCCAATGGATTTTCCGTAGGGATGATAACACGATAGGACAAGCGTGGACGTTTAGCATCCTCAGCATACACCATCAACGTAGCCGACTGCTCACCAATGAGCTTACCTCTGACTTTGAGATGATTCCTTGCAATATGGATTGCCTGCGAATCAGAAATCTTTGCCGTTATTGTACGGAGCTTCAGATTTGGTTTATAATTATTCACCGTGAATACAACTTTGTTGTTCCTATCGATCGTTACAACAATGTCCGATCGGTAGACTGGTATGTTTTCATAGGTCTGTTGAAACGTCACATGGTAACCCATTGGTGATTCTTGTACACGTTCGGTTTTCAAATCTCGAAGACTCTTATTGAGCCGCAGAGTTTTTGATTGTTTTTGAAGATATTGCCTTGCCATCTGTTCTGGAGTTCCCTGGTATGGGCCTTCGTTCTGAAAATAAAGCGCGCGAGGTATTCCTGTACTCGCTTCAATCCGAGCGTTGGTCTTGTAAACGTAGCTGTTTTGGGATGAACTGAGACTGCTGTGTGAGGTAAGTAAAACAACAAGCACGAGAGGGGGGAAATGGTACACAGGTTTCATAGCATACTCCTTTCAAGAATGACGGTGATAGAGTTGTTTGTGATTCGTTTCAGAGTCTTGCCCATTGTCCGCCCCGACCTACACCCCGGCTCTGAAATACTTGCTCAATGATAATAAATTAAAGGGTGGTTGTCAAGAATAACGACTGTTAGCAGACACTTCGTGCTGATTTTCTACAATTCAGAATTTTCTTATATTGATAGCTGTGGTAGTGATAATGAATAAACAAGGAAAATTTTGGAATTTCTAGAACAGCTTATCGATTTTATTATCCATATCGACGTCCACCTGAACGAGATTATCCTTGTCTACGGCACGTGGACGTATGCGATTCTTTTTTTGATCATATTCTGTGA
>JACQVI010000075.1 GCA_016209795.1 Ignavibacteriota bacterium | reverse complement strand
GCGTCTCTTCCTCGACCCGAACAAATTCTTTGCAAAGCATATCGCTCTGATTGGTTCTACAGGGTCCGGCAAATCGTGCACTGCAGCATCTATTTTACAGAAGATTGATCACTTGGAAAATACTCACGTAGTCTTACTCGATCTCCATGGTGAATATGAACATGCCTTCAAAGAGAATGGTAATGTCATTAAAATTACGGAGCTTGAACTTCCCTACTGGCTCATGAATTTTGACGAGATCGTCGAGACATTTATCGATGAGACTGAGTCCTCTGCTGCAAATCAGATGATGGTGATGAAGGATGCCATCCTGGATTCGAAGCGTGGAAAGAACCTGACACTGAAGGATTACCTCACCATCGATACGCCGTTGTACTTTGATTTTCTCGAAGTGAGTGCACGGATGCGCTCTCTAGATACTGAGCGCACCCTCAGTGGAAAAGAGGGACCGTTCTATGGACAGTTTACCCGCTTCCTTGTCCGGCTCGAGAGCAAACTGACCGATCGGCGATATGAATTCTTATTTAAACCAAAGCGATATCGTTCATCCGAGACGTTGGGTGAGCTGCTAACAACGCTGTTTGGACTTGATTCTGGAAAACGAATCACCATCATCGATCTAAGCCGTGTTCCCTTCGACGTTGTCAATGTGTTAGTCTCCTTACTGGGGCGGTTGATCTTTGATTTTAACTTGTGGAATAAAACCCGTAACGATTTCCCTGTCCTTGTCGTTTTCGAGGAAGCCCATACATATCTTTCCATGACATCGCGCAGCAAAGCTGCACGAAAAACAGTGGAGCGCATTGCAAAGGAGGGACGAAAGTACGGTGTCGGTTGTATGATCATCAGCCAGCGACCGGCTGAAATTTCAGAAACCATTACCTCGCAATGCAACAACTTCATTGCCATGAGGATGCTCAACCCACACGATCAGCAATACGTTCGGAAGCTTGTGCCCGACGCAATGTCGAGCCTCATCGACATTTTACCGACACTGCAGCAGGGTGAGGCGTTTATGATTGGCGATGCCGTCCCGATTCCTACGCGTGTCATCATCGATATGCCTCAACCGTCACCGGCAAGTAGCGATGTGAAATTCTTTGAGAAATGGAAACAGAAGGATTTTAAGACTAACGTCAACGAGGTTGTCAACAATTGGTGGAAACAGATTAGGACGTAAGAAATAATTCATAGCAGATGGGGAGATGAGGGGGAGCTATTTGATGACCAAAAATTTCTTCGTCTCTGTAAACGCCGCAGTCGTCAATCTATAAAAGTATATTCCGCTTGTCAACGTTGCAGCATCAAAATCATGATAATACTTTCCTGGCTCTTTTGACTCATTCACCAGCGTCTTGATTTCTCTCCCCAACAGATCATAGACCTTTAGAGTAATATATTGTTTGCGAGCGACAACATACTGAATTCTCGTGGTTGAGTTGAACGGGTTCGGATAGTTCTGCTCTAAATGAAACTCTAATGGCACATTCCCAAAAAGGTCTTTGTCAACCCCAACTACAATGGATCCATCTAAATATCCAATAACTCTTTGCATAACGGACTTTCTCGTAGCAGCGGTATTGATTGCTTCAAAGCCGAAGCCCATGAAAATAACTTTCCCTCCCATTCCAGCACTGTCAAGACGAACTGCTGCAGTACCACCTTCTACGGTTGCACCGTATCCCAAGGTTGCTTTCGGGCGGACATTGTTGATTGTTATCAGATCTCGCGAGGTTTGATTGCCAGCACCCCCTCCTACCGTGAAGAAACTGAAGCCATCAAATAGATCGTAGTTCACACCTCTTGCGTACACGATTGTCGTGTTACCTCCAAAACTTATTCCAAGATATTGAGCAAAGAGTTGAGAAGTATCGTTTTTCTCAAGAATATCTTGTCCTGTCATGAAGAGCTTACATCCACTATTAAGACACTCAGTCAAGTTTTGTAATTCTGCTTGTGATAGAGACGTCCTTTTCGTTCCTGAAAAGTACATCACGATGTTTTTGGTAAACTCATTACTTCGTTGAAAAGGTGCCGGTCCTTTTGAGACGGTGTTCCAGATATGCGATTTCAGGCCGAGGGAATCAAGAGCGGTTTTGTAGTAGGAGGAGAAGTTGGCACTATCCTCACCGACAACGAGCACGTCAGCCCGGTGGAGGTTCACCGAGAGAGTCACAGTTCCTGTATCGCGATAGATGTTTGAAATGAAAAGCTGCGCAAATGGGAGTTCGGGATCGATAGCTAAACGATAGGGAGCAATTATCGAAGAAATATTGCTGTAAAGACTATCAAAAGAAAACCGACCGAGTGAATCAGTCTGTGTGGAGAACGTGAGAACAGAGTCGCATATTGACGAGGAAAGCATTACATCACCTTGTGCAGGGAGTTGTGTAACTGAATCCTTCAGCGTCCCTGAGATGGAAAATCGTGAAAGACTATCCAGATGTATCGTTTGGAATTTATAGATGCCATCATCTTGCAGTGCAAACACTTTTGATGTATCTATCGCAAGAAGCCCATAATTATACGGTGAAGCGAATCCGCATGTTGTTCTTGTCCACGTACTTCCACCGTCTGTGGAAATGTAAATGCCTTTTGTCGATGAGACTGCAGTATAGGTTCCCATCACAATGAAGTTAGGATTATGTTGTGCAATTGTAACGCCCCAGCAATCAATACTGGTAAACCCGGGTATTTCAGTCCAAGTTTCTCCGAAGTCGGTTGTTTTCAAGAAACCACCTCCACCGGAAAATTTTGTTGCATAGGCAACTGCAGGGTTTTGTTGATCAATGGCGATCATAGGAATTTCACCCGTCGTTCTGTAGACGCGTCTGAAGGTCACTCCGCCGTTGGTTGTTTTCCAGATGCCACTTGTGTTGTCGCCGACGTACATGATGTTTACACTGTCCGGTCTAAGGGCTGCATCACACCATGTATTAAAAAAGCCAGCCTGGTTGCTCACAATTTCCCATGTCGAACCAAAATCGACACTCCGATAGAGTATATTACCCATCATCGTGAAGACTGTATCCGGGTGAGCAGGATTGAATTCCAACGGGACACCAAAGTAAGAAAAATCTCCAGTGAGAGTCTCAATCCATGTTGCACCGCCATTAATGGATTTCATTACTCTATCCTGCGGGTTTGCTTCCTGTCCTACAAGGATTGTCAGCGTGTCATTCGGATTCACAATAATTGATTTCACATGAAATCCCCCTGTCAGCACTGATAGCAACTGCCATGTTTCTCCTCCATCATAGCTGACGTTTACTTCGCCGTACGAGCTGCTATACCCTGAGCCGTAGATCGTATTTTCATTGAGAGGGTTGTATG
Organism: Ignavibacteriota bacterium; assembly: GCA_016209795.1. Classification (GTDB taxonomy): domain Bacteria; phylum Bacteroidota; class Ignavibacteria; order UBA10030; family SZUA-254; genus JACQVI01. Next base: position 70 of record JACQVI010000075.1, on the reverse strand, counting down.
CCAGTGGATTGCCGAGACCCGGTACGGAGATTTTCTTTGACCACGTGTACAGCTGTGCATGAACATACAT
>JACQVI010000065.1 GCA_016209795.1 Ignavibacteriota bacterium | reverse complement strand
TCAGACAAAAAATTGATAAATTATTATGTAAATTTATGCGTTTCCTGTAACTATTCGTTTACGCATGCCAAAATCGATAGGTATTCTCTTCGTTGCAAGTGAAGCAGATCCCTTTATCAAAACAGGCTCTATTGGAGACCTCGCAGGAACCCTTCCAAAGAGTGTCAAGGCAATGGGTCATGATATCCGCCTGATGCTTCCCGGGTATGGGCTTATTAACCCACGACGTTTCCCAATCCACAACCTCCTCAGAATGAAAGACATTGCTGTTCCTGTTGGCACTGGAGTTGAACATGCCTATGTGAAATCGTCTTACTTGAGCACTGAAAATCAGAAGGTCCTTGTCTATTTCCTTGCAAACGATCGATATTTCAATCGGGAAGGGTTGTATTACCATCCAATGACAAAAAAATATTATACCGATAATGATGAGCGCTTCATTTTCTTTTGCCGAGGTGTGCTGGAAACACTGAAGCGCTTGAGATGGCAGCCACACATCATTCACTGCAACGACTGGCAATGTGGACTGATTCCTGCATACTTGAAGTCAATCTATAAAGATGATTCCTATTTCAAGAACGTTAAAACGGTTTTCACAGTGTATAGTCTTGCTTCACATGCAACGTTCCCACAAAGTTCATACGATAAAACTGGGCTCCCAACCGGGTTGTTCAACAACGATAGTATGAACAAGGACAAATTGAGTTTCTTGAATGCCGGTCTCACCTTCGCTGATGTTATCACAACGTTTGGAAACAAAGCCGAAAAAGGGATTCGCGTCTCTCCACATGATTCTCTGGAGAAACTCTTGCTTGCTCGTAAGAGTGATATCATTTCCATGAACCACTTACCTCACAATGAAAATAGCCAGCAAACCTTAGCCCAAAAGCTTGTTGATCTTTACCGTGACCTCGTGAAGAATGGGTAATGAACAACATCGGGGTTTTTCTTGATCGAGACGGTACCATCAACGAAGAAGTCGATTTCCTTTCCTCCCCTAATCATGTCCGTTTGATACCCGGATCCGCAGAAGGTATTCATCTAGCCAACGAATTAGGATTCAAAGTTTTCATCGTTACCAACCAGTCTGGTATTGCGCGAGGTTTGTTTACAGAAGATCAAGTGTCCAAAATTCACCAAACACTTTTACAAAAACTTGAGAACCGGGGTGCACACATTGATGGCATCTTTTACTGTCCACACCATCCTGAAAACGGGAAACCACCCTATCGCAAGGACTGTGGATGCCGCAAGCCTAATACCGGAATGTTGTCAAGGGCTGCAAAGGAGTACAATGTGAACCTAAAAAAATCCTTCGTCGTTGGGGATAAAATGATCGACATCCAAACTGGTAACAATGCCGGTGCGACATCAATCCTCGTTCTGACCGGATATGGTAAGCAAGAACTCGAGCTTTGCCACCAAAACAAGGTGCATATTGACTATGTTGCATCCGACCTTCTGGATGCAATGAAGTATATAAAACGTATTGGCTTGAAAGAACAACCCCAGATCACGCAATAAGTTTTTGTTCGATGAAAACACGTAGGCTGATAGGCGGCATTATCTTCCTTCTTTCAATCATCACATGTGGCTGCAGCGACGATCCTAATGCCGTTGGAAGTGGGATACTTCCAAAAGAAGATGCACTGCGAATTGATTCATTGATAACTATGGCAACCTTCGATACAACGTTCTTAGCGCGAATCAATGGTGGTGCGGGAACGCTGCTTGTCGGAAAATTTCAAAATCTCGAAGCACGCACGCTACTTCAGTTCGAGAATCTTTCGAACCTTCCACCCGATGTGAAGTTAGATTCAGCGTTCATGAAGTTTAGGATTAACTACCGGTTCAAAGACTCTACAGGTGAACTCGGTTTTTATGCTTATAAAATGCTCCGTGAGTGGAATTCGACAACAGTTACTTGGGACAGCATAATAGCTTCAGGTGCCTACGACACACTTGTTGGAACGTTTACATCTGTTATTCAGCCATCCGATTCGAGTGTGTGCTTGAAGCTTGACACGACATACGTTAAACAATTGTTGCAGAATGGCAAAGGATCAATTATTCTTGTGCCTTCAGTGACATCTACAATTGTACTGGGATTTTCACATACCGTGGGCCTGCTCAGCGACTCACGTCCGGAACTTTTCATCAGTTATAGCGATAGCTCTCTTGATACTACAGTCAAATACCGTTCATCAATTGGAACATTTGTCGCCAATGGGAATGTCCCTGCTTCAACGAATTTACTCTATCTCCAATCAGGTATCGTATACAGAGTAATCATTCGTTTTGACTCACTCTCAATTCCCAAAAGGGCAAGTATTACACGAGCAACGTTGGAAGTGGCAATCGAACAAGATTCATCACTCTTGAATAGCTTTTCGCGTGACTCACTTCTTGTGTTCCTGCTTAGGACAAACACACCGCCTTTTGGTAATGTTGCCCTCGGAACCATCTGTTCACCATCAGTTGATGGAGCACAAAAAATCTACCGAGCAGACATCAGGAGTATTGTTCAACAGTGGATCACGAGAGAGCCGAACTATGGCATTGTACTACGAACGTATAGTGAATTTATTTCATTCGACCGCTTTGCACTTCATGGAACACGCGCACCGATAAATCAGCAACCCAAACTGAAAATTACATTCACTTTACTTCCATAATTATAATAATGTTCTCAACCAAAGTTATCATCGTTAGCTTGTTAAGCCTCGTAATGACTATGTGTTGGACTACCTCCCGAGCCAACAATGGAGGTTCTGGATATTCACGTTATGGAATAGGGGATATTAGATATTTCACAACAAGCCGTGCAATGGGAATGGGTGGGGCGAGTCTTGCAGTCCTATCCGCCAATGTCATTGATCGAGTCAACCCGGCTTTATGGACACGAATTCCTCATACAAGCTTTTCCGCAAGTGCCTTCTACGAAGGCTTTTCCACAAGTGATGGGATATACTCAAGATTTCTTAGTGAAACCCAATTCAACGGCTTTATGGTAGCTGTCCCTCTGATGAAAAAATCAGGTCTCGTCTTTGCAGCAGGTATAACACCATTCAGTCGAGTGAACTACAATATCATCGCGCCCGATACACAAGCAAACCTCGCCTACACCCTTCATTACCTTGGTAATGGCGGCCTTTCAATCGGACATGTAGGAGCTTCTGCAAATTTTGGAACAGACCTCAACATTGGAGCCAAGCTCAATTATTACTTTGGCGCTCTTCATCACACCGTCAAACAGCAATTTTCTTCATCATTGTTTACGTCAGCGGAAGTTCTTCGCTCTACAAGGTTGAATGGAGTCGGTGGGACTTTTGGAGCAGTGTATACTGGCTTGAGTAAGTTGTTCAGCTTACAGGAGTCACAATTACTGACTATAGGATTTGTCGTTACGACCACATCGTACCTTACATCAGCCGAAGAACGATTTTACAGCTACACAACCGGTTCACTAACGACACGTGACACGACGATCTCTCCAGAGGGCAAACATCGTCTACCACTTGCAATCGGAGGAGGATGTTCCTATCAAACCGATCATTTCTTGTTGGCTGCCGATGTCCATTACCAGAACTGGAATCGTTACAGCCTCAATGGCTCACGTGTTGATGAGCTTCGGGATAATTACCGTTTCAGTTTTGGAGGTGAACTACTACCAAAGAGAGATATCTCATCCCCCTTCACTCAGCGCATCGCATATCGCTTCGGCGCATTTTACCACACAACATATTATCAGATTAAGAATGAACCAATCAATGAGATTGGGTTGTCTGGCGGGCTTGGGATTCCAATCTTTAGCAATACACGTTTCAATCTTGCAGTTGAGTATAGCTTCCGCGGGACAACCGCCCAACAATTGCAAAAAGATAAAATTCTCCGTATATCTTGTACGTTGAACGTTGGTGAACTCTGGTTCTTCCGTCCACCAGAAGAATAAAAACAGGAATGATACGATGATTGCTATCGGTGCTGATCACGCAGGTTTCGAATACAAAGAAAAAATTAAGGAGCTTCTGAAATCGATGGGTTTGGAGTTCCAGGATTTTGGAACACACTCTAAAGAATCCACCGATTATCCCGATTATGCCCATTCCGTTGCAGCAGCAGTATCTTCTGGAAAAGCTGAGTATGGAATCCTTATTTGCGGAACCGGGATCGGAATGTCAATTGTAGCAAACAAGCACAATGGTGTCCGTGCATGTAACGTTGAATCCACCGAGGGAGCAAGACTTGCACGTGAGCATAACAATGCAAACGTTCTTGCTCTTGGGGCACGACTCACTTCATGGGAAAAAGCTAAGGAAATCATTCGAACATTCTTCAGTACAAAATTCGATGGAGGTCGACATCAACGTCGTATCGAAAAAATCCACACGTTGACAAAGTTGTAACTTTTTATTGTTTAACTCGCCAGTTTAGTATGAATTCCCTCAAACAACATGATACCGAAATATACCATGCCATCCGAAATGAAATTCATCGTCAAAACACAAAGTTAGAACTGATTGCCTCTGAAAACTTTGTAAGTCTTGCTGTTCTTGAGGCTTTGGGGAATGTCATGACAAATAAGTACGCCGAGGGTTATCCCGGCAAACGCTACTACGGCGGGTGTGAGTTTGTCGATGTTGCTGAGGAACTTGCACGAGAGCGGGTGAAAAAACTCTTTGGAGCGGAGTATGCGAATGTTCAACCACACTCAGGTTCTCAGGCGAACATGGCAGTATACTTTACGTTCGTTAAGCCCGGTGATAAAGTCATGGGGATGAATCTATCGCACGGTGGACATCTCACGCACGGCTCGCCTGTAAACTTTTCAGGACAACTCTATAATTTCGTTGCCTATGGTGTCAGCAAAGACACTGGCTACATTGATTACGATGAAGTCGAAGCTATTGCATCGCGTGAAAAACTAAAAATGATCACCGTTGGTGCAAGTGCATATTCACGCAACATTGACTACAAGGCATTTCGCCAGATTGCTGACAAAGTTGGTGCATTCCTATTTGCTGATATTGCCCATCCTGCCGGATTAATCGCGAAGAAACTTTTGAATGATCCACTTCCGTACTGTCATGTGGTGACATCTACTACACACAAAACACTACGTGGACCCCGTGGCGGATTGATTTTAATAGGAAAAGATTTTGAAAATCCTTTTGGCGTGAAAGCGCCAAAGTCTGGCAGGACAAAGATGATGTCAGAGCTAATTGATTCGATGGTCATTCCCGGCATCCAAGGTGGACCGCTGATGCACGTTATTGCAGCTAAAGCAGTGGGATTCTTAGAAAATCTCCAACCGGAATTTGAAACGTATGCAAAACAGATCATCAAAAATGCTCAAGCTCTTGCAAACAAACTCATGAGTCTTGGTTACTACGTCATTTCGAACGGAACCGATAACCATCTTATGCTTATTGATCTACGGAATAAAAATCTCACAGGAAAGGATGCTCAAGAGACGCTCGATCAAGCTGGGATTACAGTGAACAAAAACGCCGTGCCGTTTGACGATAAAAGTCCATTGATTACCAGCGGCATCCGTATCGGCACTCCAGCTTTGACAACTCGTGGCATGAAAGAGCCTGAGATGGAACTTATCGGCGAGATGATCGATGAGGTGCTGAGAAACATCGGCAATGAAAAAGTTTATCGCGATGTTGAATGCAAGGTGAAGCAATTATGCGAGAGGTTTCCATTGTATGCAGAGTTGACTGGATGAAATCGGTTGAAGAGGACATCATCGAGGAACAAGAAAAAGATTACACCGACGAACAAGAAATGTCGTTCCTCGACCATCTCGAGGAATTACGCTGGAGATTAATCAAAGCAATCTTTGGTCTTCTTGTTGCAATTACCATTTGTACATTGTTCTCTGATTGGATTATCAATCAAGTCATCCTTCACCCTAGTCGACTGACAACTCCGCCGCTGAACCTTATCAATGTCATCCCGTATGGACAGATTACGTTTTACATGGTGGTTATCCTCGTCGCAGGATTGATTCTCAGCTCACCCTGGATTCTTTACCAACTCTGGAAATTTATTGAGCCCGGACTTCTTCCAAAAGAACGAAAATACATATCTAGCATTGCTGCATTTACTTCGCTGTGCTTCCTGACTGGTGTTGCATTTGCGTATTTCGTGATGCTGCCATACATGCTTCAGTTCTTCGCTACGTTTGGGACACCGTCAATCCAAAACATGATTTCCATTACTGAGTACATGAGCTTTGTGGTAGAGCTTATCCTCATCTCAGGTTTAATTTTTGAGCTGCCGATGGTTTCATATTTTCTCGCACGGCTTGGCATTCTCACACCTGCGTTTATGCGTCACTACCGCCGTCATTCACTGGTTATGATCTTGATTCTCTCGGCTATTGTCACACCAACAACCGATCCCTTCACCATGGGAATCTTTGCCCTCCCAATGATGCTACTGTACGAGATCAGTATCTGGATTGCAGGCATTGCACAACGCAGACGGGCTGCAGCGAACGCTGCTTAACAACAATTGTTTTACAAGTAGTTTTTCAGTACATTGGTCGAAACTGTATCCTTCCCGATGGATTTACAAGAAATCACACGACCGATACACGAAGAGCTTGAAACGTTTGAGAGCTACTTCCGAGATGCAATGCGATCAAAAGTTGCATTTGTGGATATGATTGCACGGTATATCGTCAAGCGGAAGGGAAAGAAAATACGACCAACCCTCGTCCTGCTGACTGCAAAAGCTTGTGGCGGCGTAAACGAAAGCAGCTACCGCGGTGCTGCACTTGTCGAGATTCTTCACACGGCAACGCTCATTCACGATGACGTCGTAGATGACGCCGATACTCGCCGTGGATTTGCCTCCATCAATGCGATCTGGAAAAATAAGATAGCAGTGCTGATGGGTGATTATATGCTTGCAAAAGGACTGCTGCTCTCACTTGATAACAATGATTTTCAATTCTTGAAAATCATCTCCGATGCCGTTCGGAGGATGAGCGAAGCAGAGATCTTGCAGATTAAGAAAAGTAGAGATTTAGATATCGATGAGAAAACATATTTACAAATTATCTCAGATAAGACAGCATCTCTCCTCTCAACCTGTTGTCAAATTGGGGCTGCAAGCGTCACAGATGATCAGGAAACGCTGCAGTGCGTGAAAGACTTTGGTGAAAATATAGGTATGGTCTTTCAGTTGCGAGATGATCTCTTGGATTACATAGGAAGGAAGAGTATCACAGGAAAGCCGACTGGTTTAGACATGAAGGAAAAAAAGCTAACGCTACCGCTTATTCATTCATTCTCAAAGGCACCGCGCAGCCAGTCGAAATCCATCTTACGTATTATCAAAGATGGTGCTTCAAAAAAGAATCTCATGGAGATTGTCGAGTTTGCCAATGAATTTGGCGGCATCGACTACACAACAAGCAAAGCGCAGCAGTACGCATCCTCAGCGCTCGAAGCTATCGAGCCTCTTCCATACTCGCCTGCCAAAGAATCACTGACTCAGTTTGTTGACTATGTGATGGAAAGAAGTAAGTAAGTGATGTTACGCAGAAGACCGCTTTAACGATGAAATCACTGTTTGGTACGTGAGAGTATTGTGAACTCAACCCCTCTACGAGGTCGTAGACCCTCAAATTCCCCCTTCTCTACTTGTAGAGAAGGGGGAAGGGGGATGAGTCCCGAGAAAACCGGCTAATCTCATATGTTTTGCATTGAACTGCGTAACATCAGTAAGTAACAATTGCAGCAGATTTCACCCAGAGGTTGATGAGCCTCTGGCTCAAGCTGTAACTCATTTGATAAGAACCATTTTCCTCACCTGCCTGAAGGTTTTTTCGGGTTGGTTCATGTTCACTGCTTCCACTCGGTACATATAGACACCACTTGGTAACGATGAGCCATCAAACTGCACGCTGTAGCTGCCCGGCTGCCTAAGTCCATCCAGGACCGTTACAATCTCTTGACCAAGAAGGTTAAAGACTTTGAGCGTTACACGTGCCTGCTCTGGCACATCAAATAGTATCCTCGTTGTTGGATTGAATGGATTTGGATAATTCTGTTCTAGAGAAAATTCTTTTGGAAAACCGGGTAACCCCTTTAGTTTCAGTTGAACGGGTGTCCCGGCAGTTGGAATTTGAAGTGAACCATTGTTCTGCAATGCTATTTCCTTTCCTCCAACAATGAGCCAAGCGGTTACCAAAAGCAACTGGATATCCCACGAGATGGAGACGGGATATTCAATGGACGATATGATCATTGGAAACTCTTCAGTCTCGCCATCCTTCACCACCTCCAGCATACGGTTACTCGCAAACCGAACGTCTAATGTTCCCATCGGTGGTGGAGGCGGCAAGTCAAAGAATGCTCGATGTCTATCGTTCATTGCTCGTGCATCCGAGAAATAGAGAGTCTGCTCGCCGCCTCCAGCATCGTTTACCACTATCCGATTAACATGTTCATCAAGCCAAGAAGCGGTTACGGGAGCCTTACTCTTAGCCATCGAAAATGCTTGGCTCACATTGAGAATAATTTCACCGCTTTGACTTACCTGAACCCAGTATCCATTCATTGGTTTCAGGCTATCAGCCAAGAAGTAACCCCGATCGTATCCGTAGAACCCCGAAGCCAAAATCCCTGGAGGAACTGATTCTACCGCTTGCACATCAATGGGACTACTCAGCGAGCCAATGAGGTTCCATCCTTCTGCGACTGATATTGTATCACTGGTTCTTGGATTTCCCTGCAAAGATAACGAGTCCGCGGATGTAGAGTACTTCAGCCAGTAACCCACCCCCGGCACAAGACTATCGGCTTGTCGATACCCCACCACTGGTGTAAACGAATATGCCGGCGATATCGCAGAATGGAAAAGTGTTTGCACCCTGTTATCACTCGGCTGCACCGGGAGAGAGATGAGCCACCATCTTGTGACGATTGAGAGCGGAAGATTTGGGCGCTCAGCAATTAAGTACAGATACCAAATGTCTGGATTCGTGATGATGAGGCTATCAGTTAATTTCATGTCAGTGATAGTGCCACCCCCATCGACCAACCTTACGGGTCCTTTGAAGGAACTCTGTACTTCCTCTTTAGTCCAGTAGAAACTCATCGGATAATCGCCGCCTGAGATATAGCCCGGCTGAAACAGAATTGCATGCGAATCAACCTGGGTCTGAGAATAGAAATTTCTCATATCTGTCCATGAGCCTGCTCCGAATTGATCGGACGTAAATCTGGGGTTAATAAACCTTCCATCGAAGAGTCCATAATACAGCGGTGGAACTTCATACTCACCTTCCGAAAAATCGTACCTTGTAGCAAACGGATCGACTCCCCAGATCCCAAACGTTGTCCCCGGGCGCACGCCCCAGCGGATCTCTTTTCGATGAACTGATGTATTATCTCGTACCGTCATAGTAAGTTTTATTCTTGTTGGGATGAGGTGTACACTAAAATTACTTCCCGTATTCTCGTGACCATAACTGTAAAAGATATGCGTATATCTGTTCTCCTGATGTGGATAGATTTGCTCCCAACCGAGCTGAGTTGCCGCATTCACCATATATGTTCCGTAGCTAAGGCGTCCGAAGGTGTAAGACCCATTCTGATCAGTCAGGACAGAATCCGTCTTGTTACCCGTCAACCGAACGAGCCAGTTTGTGAGACCCGATTCATAATCGTCTTTGATGCCGTTTTCATTTTTGTCTTCGAAGACGATGCCGCTGATGGAGTTCCAGGGAATATATCTGCCAAAATTTAAACCGGTAATCTCTTCATTATAGCCAAGATCAATCAGGTAGGAATTAGAATCTGGAATAGAACTCGAGTAGGGGTAATAAGGATTATTGGCTATACGATAGTAGCCCGAATCAATCCCCACGAGGTTAAATTCCCCCTGAGCATCCGACCATAAAGATAACTGAAGTTTTCCAGAAACACTGATTGGCCAATTTGGTAGACCCGGTTCACTTTCCTGTTTTGCCCCATCACGATTGAGATCATCAAAAATCATCCCACGGACGACACCACCTGCAGTGGTGAAACTCCACGTTTCAGACCAGTCTGATTCAGATCCATCCGCATATTGTATTGAGGCACGCCAGTGATAAGTAGTATGAGGCAGTAGCTGCGTTACAAGCAGAGACATTTGCTTGATTATTGGACTTAGAGCGATAGATGAATCAACAAGATTTCTATCTGAAAAATTTGAATCTGTAGATACCTGTATATGAGTGTGGGTGGCTGATATCTGCTGGAAAAAATTCCATTCGAGTGTTAATGACTGTGGAGTCGTTACACTTTGGTTCAAAACGAGGGAGACTGCTCCATCCTCAGGATAAATGGGACTTCTCTCTAAAGGAGAGCAATATGTGTCATTTCTCTCGATTATAACGCAATAACGTTGAACACCGACTGCAATGATATTGTTTAGATGTCGATAAGTAACATCACGAATATAAGTTCTATTCCCAAAATCGAGAGTATCGCAAGACCAATGTATGCCACCATCTGAAGTTGTTAAAACAGTACCTTCTTGCCCAAAAATTATACCATTATTACTATCGGCAAATGACACGGAAGCTAACGAGGGCCAGACTGGACCATTTTGTATTTCCCAATCGATTCCACCATTCAAGGTCTGAAGTATTCTTCCACCATATCCAACTGCGAAACCAACTCTATTATTGGGAAAAGACACACTTGTCAATGATTCAGAAATGCCAGAGTTGCGAATACTCCAACTATTTCCACTATCAGAAGTACGATAGATAAGTCCCCCATTTCCAACTATCACGATAGTTGAAGAATCAACAAATTCAACATCTAGAAACCCGGTGTACGGTGGAAGAGAGTTAAATAATTGAGTGTTCCAAATGAAACCGCCATCGCTTGTTACCATAACAAGATAAGACCCAGGATAATACTGCTGTGCTCCAACAATAATTCCTCGCGAACTGTCATAAAATGATACTGCATAAAATTGCAAACTGTCATAATGAAACTGCAGTTGCCAAACATCTCCACCGTTGGTACTACGATAAATCTCTCCAAGGAAAGCAACTGCAATCACAACATTTGGGCCAGCAAAGGATACATCTCTAAAGTAAGTTGATGGCAACCCTGGCAGGGAACGATTTAGCCACTGCTGACCTCCATCAGTAGTAAATAAAATTGCTCCGTAGTCTCCAACTGTAACACCTCTACTGGAATCTCCAAATGATATACCGTGGAGCGAACCGTACATAACCTGTCCGATCGGTGGATAACCCCAGCACTGAGCATTTGAAATGCAGTAGGAACACTCGATAAGAACGAGGAGAAAAAACGCCCTTGCAATATGTTTTCCTAACAAGGTCATTGGCTATACTAAAAACAACTGTCAGATGTCATACACCTCCGAGGTGTCCGACATCTTGCTTCAAGAATCCGAGATTTGCTTTAATGGTGTAATGTAGCCAAGAGCAAATTCAGAGTCAAGAGTTTTTTGGAAAAAAAGCGTTGAAATTGAGCTAATTGGATAAAAATGAGAAGTAGCTGAGAAAGTAGACAATATGTCTTTACCCTCTCACAAACTCACGCTCACGTGAGTGTACCACAAGCACCGGGCACGGCGCTTTGCGAACGACTTTCTCCGCTGTGCTTCCGAAGAGAATGTGCTCAACGCCTGTATGACCGTGTGTGGCAATAATAATAAGATCAATGTTTTCTTCTTTTGCTGTATGAAGGATTTCGAGAAAGGGCTTGCCTGTACGGACGATCGTCTGTGCAGAAACCTTACCAGTAACGTGGCTTTTGACCAGATTCTTTAGCTCCACTTTCCCTCGCTCACGCAACTCATTTTCTAAGCTCGGTAACGCAACTTGCCCAAAGCTAAAATCCGCAGGATAGATCGTTGGCTCGACGACATAGACAAGGAGCAACTCAGCCTTGAAGTGCGACGCAAAGGAAACGGCATACTTGAGTGCATTCTTCGAGTAGTCAGAAAAATCTATAGGAACCAATATACGCTTCAAGGAAATGGTATCAGGCATAGAAACGTGGTCTCCTCAATCGTTAACGATAAATTTCAGCCAGCCATGGGTATCGTTGCCGTTGTGGACGATATCAAAGAAGGCTGTTTGCATCTGTTTGGTAATCGGTCCAGGCACACCATCTCCAACGGGAAGTCGGTCAACGGAGCGAATCGGTGTAATCTCCGCCGCAGTTCCTGTAAAAAAGATTTCATCAGCAACGCTTAACATCTCACGTGCAACCGGGACTTCTTGAACACGATACCCAAATTCTTTCAACAAAGTGAGGACCGATGAACGCGTTACACCGGGTAAGATGCTCGACGTAAAAGGTGGTGTATAGACATCACGATTCTTGACCATAAAAATGTTTTCACCGCTTCCTTCGCTCACGTAGCCGTTGACATCCAGCGCGACCCCTTCGGTAAAACCAGCTTTGATCGCTTCGATCTTGATGAGCTGAGCGTTCAGGTAATTTCCACCTGCCTTGGCAATGGTCGGAAGTGTGTTTGGAGCCGGTCGTGTCCAGGAAGACACACACACATCGATGCCTTTGGTTAAAGCATCCGGTCCAAGATAGATTCCCCAATCCCACACTGCAATTGCCACATCAACGGGATTGTTCAGCGGATTCACCCCAACATCACCATAGCCCCGATAGACGATGGGACGAACATAGCAGGAAGACATATTGTTGACTTTAATCGTCTCAACAATCGCTTCTTCAATCTGTTTGCGCGTATAAGGAATTACTGCATGATAGATTTTGACAGAATCATACAACCGCTCAAGATGTTTATCGAGACGGAAGATAGCGGAACCTTTTTTTGTCTTGTAACAGCGGATGCCTTCGAACCAGCTCGATCCATAGTGAATGACGTGGGAAAGAATATGAATGTTTGCATCTCTCCAGTCGACGAGCTTACCATTCATCCAAATCTTAGCAACCGGTTTAATTGGCATAGTGATGTTCCTTCATGTTAGATTGGCATTTCATAAATGCGATATGTTTTGTAGCGTTCGGCATTGAGCAACTCAGCAGCGCGGTTCATCATCACGTTATCTTCCAACACCCATCCAGCTTCACCCTCAGTGTATCCACACTCAATACCCCGACGAGCAGTCTCATAAAACAGTACACTTGCTGCACCCGTCTTCTGGCGTTCACGAACGACTCCTAAAACGATAATCCGAATCTGGTTAATTGATTTCTTCTTCCACAGCAACCAGAAAAGACCTGACAGGAAGTGACCGCTCTTGTTATGTTTGAGTACAAGATTAAAGTTAGGAAGTGATAATGCAAACCCAATCGGTTTTCCTTTGTATTCAGCGATGATGACGAGATTGGGGTCGACGACAGGCTTTAAGTCTTTGGCAAGGGCATCAAATTCTTCATCAGTCATGGGAACGGCACCCCAGTTATACTGCCATGCTCTGTTATAAAGGTCTTTTATAAGTTTCACTTCGCTTTTAAAATTCCTCATATCAAGCGTGCGGAACGATAAGCCTTCGCGCTGACGGATCATTTCGGCAACACGAGTGAGTCGTTCCGAAAAAACAGTCTCCTTACGAAGATGGTAAGCATACAAATCCTTTATTTTGCGAAGACCTGCCGTTTCAAGTAACTCTGGATAATATGAGGGATTATAGGGCATCAAGACATACGGTGGCTTGTCGAACGCGTCAATCAGTAAACCCCATTCATCATTCACGGATGGATTCGCAGGACCACGCATCGCTGTGACACCCTGTGTCTTTAACCATTGGGCTGCTGTTTCTACTAATGTGCTTGCGACTGTTTGATCGTTGACTGATTCAAAGAAACCAAAAAAACCGATGTTCTCGTTGTGTTCTTTATTATGATGATGGTTAACGATTGCCCCGATGCGTCCAACAAGCTCACCATCGTTTCGAGCTAAAAAAAACTCTGCCTCTGCATGGTTATAAAATGGATTCCTTTTCTTGTCGATTAATTTTTTCCGATCAACGAGCAGAGGCGGTACCCAAGGTGAATTGTTTGCATAGATTCTCCATGGAAATTTGATAAATGCTTTAATGTCCTGTTTTGAAGCAACCGGCTGTACAACAACTGTACCCATTCTTCCGCCTTAGATTCGTAATGGGACGAATTCGTGTGAAGTGCTTAGGCTACAAATGCGGACTACTACACAATACCAAGTTGCTTACCCGTTATCATAAAAACCTCAAGAATACGATCGAGATGCTCGTCTTCATGTGTTGCCATGTAACTTGTTCGCATCATTTGCATGCCTGGAGGCACTCCAGGACTGATGAAGGCGTTCACAAACACACCGGCATCAAACAACGCCCGCCAGAACTTAAAGGCGAGCACGTCATCCCCAACAATGACGGGGATGACAGCAGATTCACCATCGATTATTCTAAAGCCAAGTTCCTTGAAACCTCTCCGCATCCTGTTCGCATTACGAATAAGGTGATCGATACGCTCTGGTTCCCGTTCCAAAATATCAAGAGCGGCAAGTGCCGCTGCTACTGAAGCAGGCGTCGGACTTGCACTGAAAATCAGCGCCGGCGAATGATGCTTCAGATAGTTGATCACTCGTTCATCGGCAACGACAAAACCACCAAGGGACGCAAACGTTTTACTGAATGTTCCCATCGTCAGATCGACCTCGTTGTTAAGCCCAAAGTGACTTGCTGTACCGCGTCCACCTTTTCCAATCACTCCAATCGCATGAGCGTCATCTACAAGAATTCGTGCGTTATATTTTTTTGCAATGACTACCAATTCAGAAAGATTCACAATCTCACCTGTTGTACTGAACACACCATCGGTGACAATTAATTTTCCTACGTCGACTGGTAAACGGGACATCACACGCTCCAAATCGCACATATCATTGTGTTTATAGCGAACGAATTCCGCAAACATACCTTTTGCCATCATGTATCCTGCAACGATGGAAGCGTGGTTATCTTTGTCTGTAATCAAGTACTCACCACGTTGGACGAGTGTTGGTATAATTCCTTGTGCAGTCTGATAGCCGGTACTAAATAACAGGCATGCCTCCTTTCCCATGAATTTTGCAAGCCGATCCTCAAGCTCATAATGAAGATCCAGTGTGCCGGTTAAATACCTCGAGCCTGAGCAACCCGTTCCATATTTTTCGAGGGCTTTGATTGCTGCCTCCTTCACCTTTGGGTGCGCCGTCAACCCGAGATAGTTATTGGAGCCAGCCATGATGACTTTTCGTCCTTCGATCTGAACAACCGGACCCTCATTTTCTTCGATAGCACGGAAATAAGGATAGAAGCCGGCAGCCTTTACTTCATCAGCGCGCGTAAAATCCCAGCATTTCTGAAACAGGTCAACAGCTTTCTTGTCAGTTTCTACAGTCGAAGCTTGAGAAGGTGATGTAACAGGTCGATTCATATCAGTGTAAGAATATGGGTCATTGTGAAATTGCTCCCAGTGTGAATTGAATACGATGTTGAATTCCGTGAAAGGATATAAGTGCCAAAGTGTGAAATTGATGTGGTTTGAAT
>JACQVI010000062.1 GCA_016209795.1 Ignavibacteriota bacterium | reverse complement strand
CTCTGATCAATGATGGAAATTGCCTTCTCAATCTGTTTGGTGGCAGCTAGGACCCATGTATAGTGCATGTGAATTGCTCGATTCTCAGGATCGATGTGATATGCTTTTTCGAAAGACTCAAGAGCTACTTCATAGTGACCGATCTGGTACTCTATTGCTCCTTTGAGATTATGACCTAGCGGATTCAACGGGTCTAACTGGATCATTCTAACAGAAAGTGGAAGAGCTGCTTCCAGCTTACCAGCCCAAAAATAAGTCGCAGCAAGTCCATGCAAGGCGGCATATTCGTTGGGATCAGCAGCCAAGGCACGCTTAAAGTAATTCAGGCATTCCCGGGTATGTTCATTCCAATATTGAATCCACCCAAGGACTGCAAGAGCTTTCGGAAAATCAGGATTCAGGGTCAAAGCCTTCTGAGCAGATTCTGTAGCTTTCTTCCAATGCTCTTCGGGTCTGATGCCAATGCTCGCAAACCCAAAGTAAGCAAATGCCTTTGCTGAATGAAGAAAAGCATTGTCCCCGATGATTTCTAAACCCTTCTCAAGATAGTCCAGGGCACGATTGAGCGCATCTTCCGTGAATTTCCAAATTTCATGGTATGCTTTGAGGTAATATTCATAGGCTGTTACGTTGTCGATTGCCCTTTCAGCGATTTTTTTCGTTGCGTCCGATGTGAGCTTCAATTCCAGAGCATTGACTATTGACCGAGAGACTTTTTCCTGAATATCGAACACATCGTCCAGCGTCCCAGAATATTTCTCTGCCCAGACGTGTGTGTCGTTCGTTGCATCAATCAACTGCGCTGTAATGCGCAGGTTGTTGCCTGCTTTTCTCACACTCCCCTCAAGCACGTACTGAACATTCACTTCCCGTGCAATCTCTGGGATTTTCTTCTTCGTCCTCTTGAACGTCATCGCTGAACTTCGAGAGATTACACGCAACGATCTGACAGCGGAGAGGTCAGAGATCACTTCCTCGGTCAGTCCGTCGCTGAAGTATTCCTGATCGGGATCGGGGCTTAGATTCTCGAACGGCAGCACGACAATTGACTTCTCTTGCTTCGGCAACTGAATTCCAGGAGCGGTTGCTTGCTTCAACTCAGCTAGGATCTCTTGAACGCCTTGGTATCGTTTTGACTTATCCTTCTCCAGTGCCCTCCGGACGATTCTCTCAAGTTGTACAGGCATATCGGCACGCAGAGAAATCACCGACTGCGGCTCCTCATTGAGAATAGAATAGATAACCGCCTGCTCATACTCACTCTTAAACGGTCGCTGACCTGTCACCATTTCATAAAGAACTATGCCGACCGACCAAATATCAGTCCGATGATCAATACCCTCTCCTCGTACTTGTTCCGGCGACATGTATGCCCCCGTGCCCATGGTTGTTCCGCTTTTCGTGAGCATGGATTGACCACCAAGCTTTGCCAATCCAAAGTCCAGAATCTTTACAACCCTATCCTTCGTGATGATGATGTTCGCTGGCTTGATATCTCTGTGAACAATCCTTTTCTCATGCGCTTTCATGAGTCCCTGACAAACCTGGAGTGCAATATCAATAGCATCACTCACATCCAACCGCCCCCGCTCAATCTTCTGCTTGAGAGTTTCTCCATCATAGCACGCCATCGCGATGAAGAGTTG
This sequence comes from Ignavibacteriota bacterium, assembly GCA_016209795.1. Taxonomy (GTDB): domain Bacteria; phylum Bacteroidota; class Ignavibacteria; order UBA10030; family SZUA-254; genus JACQVI01. The sequence continues at coordinate 5,445 of JACQVI010000062.1, read as the reverse complement.
CCCGTCTGGAGTTTCGTTGATCTCATAGATTGTGCAGATGTTTGGATGGTCGAGGGCTGAAGCGGCCTGAGCTTCCTGAACGAAGCGCTGCTTGGCATCGGAATCATGCGTGAGTTCAGTGGGGAGGAATTTTAAGGCGACGGTCCGCTTCAGTTTTGTGTCCTCCGCTTTATAGACGACCCCCATGCCGCCACCGCCGAGGTGCTCAAGGATCTTGTAATGGGAGACTGTTTGACCTATCATTTTTCAAGCCCAATTTTTTTCAGCAATGATACAAAGCGCGGGTGGGAATGAAGCGTCTTGAGATAAGGATCAACTTTGATATCGATGAAGACCATTGGATTGAATGCATACAGACTTTCGAGCTGCGAGATAGCCTTTTCGTCTTTTCCAAGGTATGCATAGGCCGTCGCGAGACGGAAACTCTTCTGGGCCGGATCAATGCTTGCCTTTTCGAGCCGCAATATGTTTGTCAAGGCCTGCTGTGTGTTTCCTTGTGCGGCATCGGCAAAGATCTCAAGATAGGGGTCTGCCTTCTTGAATAGCTCCCTTGCCCTATCGTAGGAACCCTCCTGTAAGTACTCCCATCCAAGCGAGCTTGCTATCCAAAGGTTTGACTCAACAGCGAGTTCTGACGCCTTCTGGAGTTGTTCGATGGCAAGCCTATGATCCCCAATCGCGACATAGGCAAGCGCAAGTCGGTAGTAGGCCCCCCAATAGACGGGGTTTAAATCAACGCTCCTCTTCAACTCTGGTAGGGCCGCCCCTGCCCTCCCTGTTCTTTGCAATAGGATTCCATACTCTGAATGAGCAAACCAGTTATTGGGGTTCAACTCGACCGCACGCTTAAAAGATTGTTCGGCAGCCGTCCAGTTCCAATCGTAGCACTCCCGGATAAGCCCGAGAGCCACGTGCCCTTCTGCAAGTGTAGGATCGAGCTGGAGCGTTTTCTCTGCAGCCGACAGCGATTGTGTGCGATACTTTGGTGGTGATTGACGGAGATCCATCATTAAGTATGCATCAGACAACCCTGCCCATGCACTGGCGTATTGTGGATCTTTCTCGACTGCTTGTTGAAAATGGGATAGGGCTTTCTCGATGTCCTCACGTGTTTGAAGAGACCTGAAGTAGAGGCCCTTGAGATACGCTTCATGCGCCTCAGGATTAACTTTGTAGGTGCTCACCATCTTCATCTGCTCCTCTGGCGTCACTGCAACCTTGATCTCTTGCACAATTGCGCGAGCAACTTCACTCTGGAGGGCCAAGATATCCTGCATGTCCGTATCGAAGGTGCTCGCCCACAAGTGTTTCTCTGGGGATGCTTGTATCAATTGAACATTGACCCGTACCTTATCACCTGAGCGCAGGACTGCACCTTCTATTACTCCTTTGACGTCCAATTCCTTAGCAATTTCAGGAAGTAACTTCTCCGCCTTTTTATACCTCATTACGGATGTCCTTGAAATAACACGCAACGATTTGATCTTCTGTAATTCTGTGATGAGTGCCTCGGTCATCCCATCGGAGAAGTACTCCTGATTAGGATCACCTGAAAGATTCTGCAACGGCAACACTGCGATGGAATCCATCACCTGTGGCTGACTCTTCGGAAAAAAGAAAACTACCACAGCAACAATAAGTAGTAAAGCAGCAATGCCATACCACACTTTTCGTCTCGTCTTTGGAGCTACTGCTTTTATTGCCCTCAACTTAGCGCTCGTCATCTTGAAGCTCTCCCAGAGAATCCGCAAGTCTGCTGACATATCATCCACGGCACGGTACCGATCTCCTGGCTTTTTGGCCATGGATCTCTGGACGATTTGTTCCAAGTCCAGCGGGACACCGCTCCGCACACTTGCCATCGGCTTTGGTTCTTCGTTCAAAATGGAGTAGATCAACGCCTGTTCATACTCACTCTTGAACGGTAACTGGCCAGTAATCATCTCGTACATCACCACTCCCAACGACCAGATATCCGTCCTCGCATCAACTTCCTCTCCCCGTGCTTGCTCTGGAGACATGTACGCTGCCGTCCCCAATGTCGAACCAGCTCTCGTCAGCCTTGTTTGACCTCCAGCAAGCTTAGCAAGTCCGAAATCCAGTATCTTCACCGTGCCATCTGTCATGACGAAGACGTTCGCCGGCTTGATGTCCCTGTGCACGATTCCTTTCTCATGTGCTTTATTTAATCCTTCACAGATTTGAAGAGCTATATTTATTATTTTATCAATTGGCAATTCTTTTTTCTCAATAAATTCTTTTAACGATTTCCCCTCAATAAACTCCATAGCAATAAAGGACTTTCCTTCAACTTCATCAATCTCATATACCGTAGTAATATTGGGATGATTTATAGCAGAGGCTCCTTTAGCTTCCTGTATGAATCTGGCTTTGGCCGTGGGGTCGTATAAAAGATGTTGAGGCAAAAATTTTAGAGCTACCAGACGGTCTAATTTAGTGTCCTGGGCTTTATAGACCACCCCCATCCCCCCTTCGCCTAACTTCTCGAGAATTTTGTAGTGTGATATTGTTTGTCCAATCACGGTAATGATTTATTCACTGGTTCAATGAAAACATCAGGCAATGATTCAATCAGACAATGATTCAATGGTACAGTTCTTTCTTTCACTTTTCTAAGTTGATTTTTTTCAGCAACGCATGATAGCGAGGATCGGAGCGGAGAATATCCCACACAGGATCTACCTTAAGTCCTGAGAGAAGTGTATGATGCTCTTCAAACCCTTTCTCCAGCCACTCAAACGCTTTGTCTTTATCGCCTAAGCCAGTGTACACCATAGCTATACCAGCGGACACATCGTATCCATGCTGCGATGACTCAAGCAACTGATCCAAGATTTTAACCGCTTCATTTTTCTTACCTGCCCTTGCATAAATGTAACCCAACCCTTCAAGCCCAAAAGGATTATTTACTCCAACAATTTCTCTTATCTTTTGCATCTCGTTAATTGCTTCCTCAAATTTACCTTGATACACATTCACTATACCGAGACCAGCATGCGCTCCTGGAAAGTTTGGATCAAGCTCAAGCGCCTTTTTATACTGGTCCACCGCCAGATCGTAGCGCTGCATCAAAAAAAGAACGTCAGCAACATTTATACTAATGATGAGTGACAGAGGGTCAAGTTCTTGCGCTCGTTTAATTTCGGCTAACCCTTCATCTAATTTGCCTTGCAAGCGTAAACAAATGCTGTACCAATGATGAGTCGTCGGATAATTCGGATTAAGCTCGATCGCTCGTTTAAATTCTTTTTCTGCGTCTGCCCAGTCCCATTCGTAACCATATTTAATCAACCCAAGTACGGCATGAGGTTCGGCAAGTGTCGGATCAAGTTCCAATGCTTTCTTTGCTGCCACCTCAGTTTTTGGTACGAAATCTTTTGCGGGCAAACCAGAATACTCAGGAAGTATAACATAGGTTGAAGCTAATCCAGCGTAGGCAAGTGCATAGTTCGGATCCTTTTCGATGGCTTGATTAAAATAGTCGACTGCCTTTTGCAAATCATCGGCTTTGCGTTTGTTCCAGTGGAATCGCCCTTTGAGATAGAGCTGATATGCATCAGTGCTTTCCGTGTAGTGCTTTGTAAGTTTCTTCGTTTCATCGCCGGCTAATTTCAAGCTCAGCTTCTCCGAAATCTCTTTAGAAATTTCTTCTTGAATAGAAAAAATGTCAGAGAGCTTGCGGTTATATTGGTCTCCCCAGATGTGACTGTTGTTCGAAACGTCCACAAGTTCCGTACTAATGAGAAGATTATCTCCTCGCTGTGTGACTCTCCCTGTAAGAACAGCTTTCACGCCCAATTCTTTTCCAGCTTTTTGTGGGTCAATTTCTTTCCCTTTGTAATGGAAAACAGAACTGCGAGACATGACAGTCAGGTTCGACAATTGAGACAAACCATTGATGAGACTTTCCGTTATGCCGTCGCTCAGATAGTCTGCGTTCGGGTCGCCTGCAGCATTGACAAACGGAAGAACGGCAAGCGAGTCGATAGATTTGTGTGAAGCAAAGAACAAGAAATATCCTGCGACTGCAAGGATGAGAACGCCAGCCAATGGTCCAGCTATCAAGACAAAACGATTTTTCTTTTTAGGAATTGAAACCTCAACCTTTCCAACTTGTTGAGATGGTGAAGCTTCGGACGTTTGAGGAATCTTCATGTCAGCCAACGATGTGCGAGAAACTTTTGCCGACTGTTTTTTGATTCTCCGCAGCTCGCTCACCATATCGTCAACATGCTGATAGCGGTCTTCAGGTTCCTTTTCCAACGCCCGATTGATGATGCGTTCAAGTTCTGTCGATACATCAGGACGATGCTTGAGCAGAGATTCCGGCGGCTCGTTCACAATGGAATAGACCATCGCCGCTTCATGCTCACCCCGAAATGGAAGGCGACCTGTGAGCATTTCAAATAACACTATGCCGAATGAAAAAATATCCGAACGAGCATCGACTTCACCGCCTTGAATTTGTTCGGGCGCCATATAGGCAAGCGTCCCAACCGTGCTCGATGTTTTCGTGAGCTTGAGAGAACCTTTCAACTTTGCAAGACCAAAATCCATTACCTTAATCTGGTTTTTGGCATTGATCATGATGTTCTCGGGTTTGATGTCTCGATGAACGATGCCTTTTGAGTGTGCTTCTTGCAGCGCTTCACCGATTTGAATCGCATACGAAACAGCATCCTGTAGCTTGAATCCTGCCCGCCAGACTGTCGGGCTGGCACCCTGAATCTTTTCTCTCAACGTCACACCATCAATAAACTCCATCACAATGTATTGCTGTCCTTCGTGCTCTTCGATGGCGTAAATCGTACAAATGTTCGGATGGTTAAGGATAGCAGCGGACTGCGCTTCTTGCAAAAAGCGGGCTCGTTCAGTTTCCTGTGCACTCACACGTTGAGGAAGAAACTTCAGAGCAACAGTACGATTGAGTTTGAGGTCCTGGGCTTTGTACACCACACCCATCCCGCCTTCGCCAAGCTTCTCCAAAATCTTGTAGTGTGATATGGTTTGCCCAATCATAGTTCACGCCTCCCGCCACAAAACGGCGGGATCCTCAAAACGTCATCCACTCGCTCCGCTCGTGGGACGTTTTGGGACATGCCGCCTTCACCTAACTTTTCAAGAATTTTGTAATGTGATATTGTTTGTCCGATCATGCTCATACCTCAAAATGTTCCCACTCGTACTTAACTCGATCCATCAGCTTCTTGAACCGCTCCTCGTCACGGATATTTTCAAGAAACGGGTCTCCATGGTCCATCCGTGGGTAATTCAAGAAACCTCGGCTAACCGAGTGCTCAAGCCAATCTAATGCTTGTTGTTTTTCTCCAAGCATTGCAAACACATTTGCCACCATATATGAGTATCCTCGACTCTCTCTGCAAGTTTTCTCGAAATCCGATCTCATTACTTGGAGCACCCTCT
>JACQVI010000002.1 GCA_016209795.1 Ignavibacteriota bacterium | reverse complement strand
TCATAATACTCCAGGTAGATTCACACACCCAATCAACGAAAGAGATAGAGTCTATCCTTATCAGCCAAGCCGCCGCCTGGAACCGTGGTGACATCGAAGGGTATATGCAGGGCTACTGGAAATCTGATAGCTTGCTCTTTACCAGTGGTGGGAAAATCCATCGAGGATGGAAAGCAACGTTTGAGAAGTATAAGAAGAGTTACAATACGAAAGAAAAGATGGGGACGCTGAACTTCTCACAGCTCGAAATCATTGTGCTCTCACCAGAGTCAGCATGGGTTTTTGGTCACTGGGAGCTTCAGCGAGACAAGGACAACCCAAAAGGTGTCTTCACCCTAGTACTTAGAAAATTTACAGATGGCTGGAAGATCATCCATGACCACACGTCCAAGGAATGATCCGAAATTCGAATATCGAAATCCGAAACAATGTTCAAATCTCAAATCTCAAATCCCAAATCTCAAATCCAGCCAAGCTGTAGAAAAGCCAATCTATGAGACGTACTTGCCTGCACTGAAGCTCGTCAAGCGCGGCAAAGTCCGCGATGTATATGATCTCGGTGAGCACCTTCTCATCGTTGCCACTGATCGCCTCTCGGCATTTGATGTTGTCATGCCTCAGCCGATTCCTTATAAGGGCAAAGTCCTGACGCAAATCTCCAACTATTGGTTTGAGATCATGAAGGATATCATTCCAAACCATATTGTGATTACAAATATGGAGGACTTCCCACCGGAATGTCAACTCTATCGTGAGCAATTACGCGGTCGGAGTGTCATTGTCAAGAAGGCGAAGCCACTGGCAGTGGAATGTATTGTTCGTGCATACATTTCTGGTTCTGGATGGAGTGAATACAAGCAATCGAAATCTATCTGTGGAATCAAGTTGCCGGATGGGTTGCTTGAATCTTCTAAACTCCCGGAGCCGATCTTCACACCATCGACAAAAGCAGATGTTGGTCATGATGAAAATATTACCTTTGAAAAGGCAGCTTCAATCATAGGCAAAGAAACTGCCGAAAAGGTACGAGACCTTTCCATTGCTATTTATAAGCGTGCAGCGGAGTTGGCGGAGCAGAAAGGTATCATCATCGCTGACACGAAGATGGAGTTCGGTCTTCTGGGTGGTCAGCTCATCCTCATTGATGAGCTGCTTACACCCGATTCCTCCCGCTTCTGGCCCCTTTCAAAATATACGCCGGGTCAATCTCAGGAAAGTTTTGATAAGCAGTATGTTCGGGATTACCTTCTTTCCATCAACTTTAACAAGCGCCCGCCTGGACCGACGATGCCTGATGAGGTTATCCGAAAGACATCAGAGTTATATCGTGAAGCGTTAAAGAGATTGACTGGAAAAGGCGTAGAGTCCATTTCATAAATGGACGACCGAGCTTCCCCGTCCGATTGTCTACAAGACTGTCCGAGAACTACCCAAAGCTTCCCCTTGTCATTCCGTCCCGCCTCTGGCGGGATTGTTCGGAATCTGAACGTTGCGATCTTAGCACAGATGCCGACCTGAAGCATGTCGGCATGACGGGTGGGCTGAGTTTTCGGACAGATTCTACGACCTGTAGGGCGAATCGGACTCTACTCTTCATCCTTTTTGATAGCATCTCACCAATCTTTTTCGTATCTTCACAAGCAACAAGACCATCACGGTCTCGTACAATCAACTGAACACGACCGCTTTCGTCCTACGTGTTCTTCGACAATTCACTAATAACAATTAACTATTAACTTTTTATGGAGGAACGTATGATTCGTTTTATGGGGATTCTGATGCTGTTATTCTTACCATTGACCTTAGTAATTTCTGAGGATAAGAAGGAGACAAAGGAGTCCAAAATTTTCCCGTATCCCATTAATCAAGTCACACTTGATAATGGATTGAACATCATCTCTATTCCATTCGACAGTCCCGGCATTATGGCATACTATACGGTTGTTCGTGCAGGCTCTCGCAATGAGGTGGAGCCGGGAAAATCGGGCTTTGCTCATTTCTTCGAGCACATGATGTTCCGGGGAACAGAAAAGTATTCCAAAGACAAATACAACGAGGTTCTTAAATCCGTTGGCGCTGATAACAATGCCTTCACGTCAGATGATGAGACGGTCTATCACACGCTTGCAAGCGCAGATGCCTTGGAGACCATTATGGATATTGAATCAGATCGCTTCATGAATTTGAAGTATTCAGAGGAAGATTTCAAAACGGAAGCCGGCGCCATCCTCGGCGAGTACAACAAGAACTACTCCAGCCCCTTCATGACGATTGATGAAAAGATGCGTGAGGCTGCCTATCAGAACCATACCTATAAACATACAACGATTGGATTCCTTAAAGATATACAGGATATGCCCAATCAGTACGACTATAGTTTGAAATTCTTCGACCGCTGGTACCGACCAGAGAATTGTGCACTTGTTGTCGTAGGGGATTTTGATCAAGAAAAACTGATCTCCCTTGCAAAGAAATACTATGGCAATTGGAAGCGCGGTTCTTATACATTAAATGTGACACATGATCCGCCGCAACAAGAAGAGAAATTTGTCCAAATTCCGTGGAAGGCAAAGACGTTACCGATTCTCGCTATCGGGTACCACGGTCCGGCTTTTAGCGACAAAGAAACTGACATGCCGGCGATAGACCTTCTCTCGCAGGTCCTTTTCTCAGAGACCTCAGAACTGTATCGCAAGCTTGTTGTCGAAGAGCAAACGGTCGATGCGCTGCAGGGTGGACAGGGTGATTCTCGTGACCCCGGTCTTTTCCAGATCTTTGCACGTATCAAAGATGAAAAAAACATTGACAACGTTCGCGATGCCGTTCATGCCGTCATCGAAGATGCAAAAATGAATCCTGTATCTCCCGAGCGATTAACATCCATCAAGTCACACATGAAATACCAGTTTGCCATGGGACTTGATAATCCTGATCGGGTAGCAAGAAGTATTTGTCATTATATCCAGCTCACCGGCGATCCGGAATCTGTTAATCGTGTCTATGCGTTATATGACAACATCACGTCTGAAGATATCATGAGGGTGGCAAAGAAATATTTCACTCCAAATAATAGAACCGTTGTTGTGTTAACTCAACAGGTAGCCCAGGAGGTAAAGCAATGAAGCGGGTACTTTCAATAGTAATAGTCTTAACGATGGGACTCACCACAATTTTACACGCAAACGATCAACCCGGATTGAAATTCACGGAAATCAGGAGTTCAAATTCTCCGTTGGTTTCGTTTCGGATCGTTCTCCGAGCCGGTGCAATCAATGATCCGAAAGGAAAAGAAGGACTCAATGCGTTCACGGCGTATATGATCGCAGAAGGTGGAACAAAGGATCTCACCTATTCTCAGGTTGTAGAGAAATTGTATCCCTGGGCGGCAAATGTCAGTGTGCAAGCGGATCAGGAACTCACGACCTTTATTGGAAATGTGCATCGAGATCATCTCGACGCGTTCTACACGTTGTTTTCCGATCTGCTCCTGCGCCCACGGTTCGATCCTTCGGATTTCCAGCGTCTCAAAGATCAGGGAATCAATTACTTAACGACTATTCTTCGCTCAGCGGATGATGAAAATCTTGGCAAGCAGGCTCTCAATGCCTTTCTGTTCGAGGATCATCCGTATGGCAAAACGGAGTTCGGAACTGTACAGGGACTCTCCGCTATTACGCTTGATGACATCAAGGAATACTATACAAACACCTATACACAGGCAAATGTGTGGATTGGAATTGCTGGAGGCTATCCCCTTTCATTGGTAGAAAGAATTCGGAAGGATTTTTTGATTCTTCCCGTTGGTACGGTGAAAGAAGTCCCATTATCGCAGCCTGTGCCGATCAAGGATATGGAAGTATTGATCGTCGAAAAACCTACGCGTGCCTATGCCGTGTCCATGGGCTATCCGATTTCGATTACAAGGAAGGAGAAGGATTTCTATGCGCTGCTTGTTGCCAATTCGTACTTCGGCGAGCATCGAACGTTTAACGGCGTATTGATGAACAGGCTTCGAGGAGATCGCGGATTGAACTATGGCGATTACTCCTACATCGAGAAGTTTGTTGGTGGTGTCAGTTCCGGATCGCGCTTTCCCGACTTGAATACTCCGCTGCGTCTGCAATTCTTCAGTATCTGGCTGCGGCCGATTCAACCTGAGAATACACATTTTGGTATCCGCAATGCTTTGTTTGAGTTGAAAAATTTGATAGAAAAAGGAATTTCAAAGGAGGATTTTGAACAGACAAGGAAGTTTGTCATCAACTACTCGAAGCTCTGGGCAGCAACCCTTAACCGTCGACTTGGCTATCAAATGGATTCCGAGTTTTATGGAACCGATTATTACATTGATTGTATCGAACAGGAGTTAAAAATGTTGACTGTTGACGATGTGAATGCCGCAATCAAGAAATATCTCCATCCGAGCGACATCAAAATCGCGGTTGTGGTCGATGCGGGCAAAGGTCAGGAGTTTCTCAATGCGATGATGACCAACAAACCGTCGCCCATTAAATACGCATCTCCGGTTTCGCAAAACATTCTCGACCAGGATAAACTGATTGAGGTTTTTCCTTTGACGGTGAGTAAAGAAAAATCAAAAGTTGTGAGCGCAAACGAACTTTTTGAAAAATAATGTTGTAGGACAAGATACTATCTTGTCCTACCATGAGAATAAGCAACAATGAAAATCTCCATCCATATCAAACCCAATGCTCGCAAGAACGAAGTTAAACATCTTGACGATAATCGATACCTGGTCAGCGTTATCGCTCCACCTGTCCAGGGCAAAGCAAATGAAAAGCTGATCGAAGTGTTAGCAGAGTATTTTGGCAAGCCGAAGCGCAAGTTCTCAATTGTGCGGGGAGCGACTTCAAGAGAGAAAATTGTCGAGGTAGTCGAGTGAAAACTACAGATGACAGCCCCCGTCTTGCTGAAGATTTTTACTGTGCTTGGACAGGTCCTAAGGACTCCTTCGGAGACGTTGACCTTTTTTAAAGTGTTATGTGCAGTGCCGTGCCGATTAGACGACGTTCGTAATAGTTTCGGAAGGGAAAGCGGAAGGCTCGTCGAAGAAAGAAGGTTGGGATTTTACTTTGGCATTTTCCACACACATTGTCAAGAATTCATTCCACTTGTCCCTTGTAAATGTAGCCGATAAAGTTTCTGGCAGCTGATTTGCGAGTCTACGAACTGCATCGAAGCCAAGGTTCTCCGCAACTTTGATAAGATCGATTCTCATCAAGAGATCCTTTGTGTAGGGCCGTTTAGAATCGAGAAAGGACAATGAACGAAGGAGCCGCTGAACAGGATCACTGTTGAGGAGTGTGAGAACAACAACAGCGTGTGCTTGGTGATCAAAGCCCAGAAAGTAGCAGGTGTCATCCAGCATTACTGGTTTATCATTGACGGGCTGAATGAGAGAAAACTGAGATTTCTTGTATAGCCCCGAAATGGCAACCTTGTAAGGTTTGAAGGAGTAGTCTCCGATGCCAAAGATAGCGTAGGGTGATTTGCCGTTGTAAATGCTTGACTTCCTCTCGGAGAAAAACTGAATATTGTTGGAAAGGTACTTGTTGAGTTTGGGATAAGTTTGAGCGATGAAGGCAGTGTCCTCTCCGACCTTTTTCTGTGTGATGATAGCAAACTTTCGGGCTTCCACCAAAAGTGAGTTCTGAATATCAGAACTCTTTACCAATGGGAAAATGAGATCATCTTCGATATCAAGCAGCTCATTGAAGCCGTTCCTAAACTTGCCCTCAACAAAGTCCAGTTCAAGAATACGAGAGCAATCGTGTTTGACTCCCTGTCTCCACACAAGCGGGCTAGAGCCATCAAAGATTCGAGTTTCTTGGTATGTGGAAATATCGGAAACAAACTTTTGGTCGATCCAGCCGAATTCGCCCTCCACAACATTTGGAGAATCGAGAGTTGCGACTTTACAGGTGAGCTGATCTTGTCGTTGCCCAAGAGTACAACGAAAGAGAGATGCTTCGACAGATGCGTTGAAGTGAAGTTTAGCGTCAAACCTTATGGCGCTCAGGTTGGAAATGTGGTATCCTGTCTTTGGCAAATCTTGCAAGACATTCTTGATGACCGAGTTCTTTGCCAACATCGCAAGCCAGCCAACGTACTTTGCAAAAGCGTTGAGCATCATCAAGATGATGTACTCACCTATATCGAAGTTGCCCTTTCCTGTGATGGCATCCAAGCCGTTGAATGACTTGAAGTTGCTCTTTGTAGGAAGATTTGCGGAGTTCAAAGCGCTCAATTCGGAGTTAGTCACCCAAGGGGGATTGCCAAGAACAAGAATGCGCTGATCTTTGATATCGTCGAGAGAATCTTGGAAGTCGAACTTGAAAACATCATCGCAGAAAAGCTGGATAAATGGACGGTTGAGCTTGGGATTATCTACAAAAAGCTCCACAATGGTAAATTTTGTATGCCAGCAGTACGGCTCATAAATTTCTACGCCGAGAATTCTTTTCAGCACAGGGAAAACTTGCAACGCAGAGAGAATGAAGGAACCTTTTCCGAATGTTGGTTCGATCAGAACGCTGGGTGTGATTTCTTGGGAGCGCAGAAGAGTGCAAACTTTGTCGGTTAGATTCGGTGGGGTTTGGAAGTCACCGTATTCACGGCGTGCAATTCTCTCTGAAACTTCTGGATGGAGCTTCAGGTGCTCCAAGAAAAGACGATAATCGCTTTGTGTGGGAAAGAAAGAATCAATGCCGCAGAATTCTCGCATTTCAGCGTTTGCGGTGACTGAGTTTCGAATACTCCGAAGGTAGGACCTCAGGAATTCAGCTGTTGCTGGCTTTAGATATTTGAGAGCCTGTTTCATAGCTTGTTAACGATTCTTACGATGCCGTTGATGTTTTCGGAGAGCTTAACAATGCGACCGTATTGGAGCCGCCATTGAAGTGCATTAGAGATCGTAAGATAACCTTGCTCTGGCTTGTTCTTGAGAACTTCTTCGGCTAGCTGGGTCATCGTAATATCATCAGCGGGAAGGTTTCGATCTGTGAAGTACGCAATGATGTCATCCATGTTCGCATTGTTCTCGATCATTTGCCGGATTGTCTTGGTCATTTGATAGTCGGCAGTTCGAGCCTTGTCAATGAAAGAACAGCTAACAAAGTCAAGGCGGGCAACTTTCTTTTTCCTGGCATCGGTCTTTTCATAGACGAAGACGAGCAAATTGTAGCCAAGCCCATAGATTTTCTGTCTTGGACTTCTGAACGGACACGAAGATTGGGGTTGCTCGATGGAAGTGACCTTAATGTCAGTGTTGATGTCATTTGACGGCATATCTATACCGTTGGCAGACGAGCCAATAGTAACATTGTACTTTGCCTGCAAAAGCTCAGTGAATTTATGCTCGATAAAGGTGCCTACCGCTTTCCCGTCTGTGACGCCAAAGAGTTCCTTGTTGTCGAACTGGGACTCCTTTTCACAGAACGCCTTGGCTTCAGCGATCAAATCTTGAACTGTCAGATTCTGCTTCATTAGTACTCCTAATGGGTGAAGAATTCGCTCTCAATATACAAATACCCTTCGACTCTTGCACTTCGTGAGGCACGGCATTGCAGCTAACGTCTCGCCCAACAACGCCGTGCCGCCCGACCAACATTCTACCAACTGACGGGCGGCATGGAGCGACCACTATTTGTCTTTCACTGAGATTTAACATTGCCATATCAATTGAGGGAGCGTCGTTGTTGGGCGTGTTATGCGTTCGTTGCCGCCTGCCGTTTGGAAAACCAATCTGGCCATAGTTCAATAAGAACTGATCGAAAGAGACCATTCAAGATTTCTACGGACGCTCCCTTGGATTGAGTGCTTGGGGTTTCATCTGCAAGAGACCGAATCTCCTTTTCGATGAAATCGCTAAGGAGTGGAATGCGTGGCCCCCGATCAAGTTCGTTTCCTGCTCGTTTGTCTTCGATGAACTGATCAATGGCTTCGCGAAGTGGACCCATTGGAACGGTTGCAGATACAACACGGGTGAATTCGATTGGAACGGGTCCATACCCTTGGCGGATCCATCTGGTCGCGAGCAACGGTCGTAGGACGTAGAGATACTTCTTGCGCCAAACAATATCGCCGTGAAGATAGTCTCGAAAGTTGCCTTCTGCCATATGCTTGTAGTGGAAGAAACTTGCCGTCGGAGAGTAGAAATCAGGCAAGAACTTCCGCAGTTCTGTGGCGAACGATGATCGTTCTCTGTAGATAATTGGACATTGAAGCCATTCAAGAAGTGGGGGGTTGGATTTTCTGAACAAGGTCAACGCCTTTCGGATGTCCCAACCGCTCAGATCTATGGAATCCTCGATCGGACGCTCGATTACGTCTGATTGATTGTCAAGATTGATTGACAGATAGAACTCTGGTCTCCGACAATACAAAAAGCGTACATCGAAATCACTATCCTTGGATGGGAAACCCCAAGCACGGCTTCCTGATTCGACCGCAAGCAAGATAGCCACCCCTTCTTGCTGTTCGATAGTATCAAGTCGGGAATTGATGAGTTCTTGTACTTCGTTCATAAGATTGGATTACGTTGAGGTCCGTCTGCCCATATTTGCTTTATTGAGCAGGCGGCAATGACGCATAACTACTGTGTTAACGAACCATGGCGTTTATTTTCTTTGTAGACTAAAAGTTGTGTCAAACAAGCTAACAAGCTTACCAAGGATCTTTTGACTGTCATAGTATATGCTGCTGTCGTTTTGAATTTGAATGTTCCAATATTTCTTAAATATACCGCTAATCAATTCCACATTCAAGTACATTGCAGAAGTCAACAACAACGTCTACCTTGTTCTCAACCTAATACCTATCACTTACCACCCATCACCTATCACCTCAAACCTCCCCTTTGCTTCCCGTTTCAGCTTTTCTTATTTTTATGCACATGCTATGACAAAAACCAGTCTCAAAGGCTTAACACTCAAAGAATTAGAAGACTTTGCCATCTCCATCGGTGAGAAGAAGTTTCGTGGCAAGCAGCTCTTTGATTGGCTGTACACAAAAGAGGCATCAACGTTCGCTGAGATGACATCTATCTCGAAGGGATTACATACAAAGTTAGCTTCTATTGCACAGATCAATTCTCTCAAGCTCATAGAACAACAAGTCTCCCGAGAAGATGGAACGACGAAGTTTCTCTTCGAGCTTGCCGATGGGAACCGGATTGAAAGTGTGTTGATACCGCCACGAACGGCTTTCCAAAGCCCGAATGCAAGTGGAGAGGAAGAACAAAAACGATTAACGCTTTGTGTGTCAACCCAGGTAGGCTGTCCGCTCGATTGTACGTTCTGCGCAACGGCGACGATGGGTTTTCTTCGCAATCTCACGGTGGGTGAAATCGTTGATCAAGTTTTACAGGCGAAAAAAATCTCTGGCAGGCGCGTTACTAATCTTGTCTATATGGGCATGGGTGAGCCGCTGATGAACTATGAGAACGTCATGAAGTCCATCGAGATTATCACGACAGGGATGGGAATCGCTGCGCGACGAATCACCGTCTCCACCGCAGGCTGGGTTCCGAAGATTCGTCAGATGGGAGATGAGAACCGTAAAGTAAAGCTTGCTGTTTCACTCCATACACTCGATGATGATGTTCGAACTCAGCTAATGCCCATCAACAAGAAGTTTCCAGTGGATGAACTTCTCGGCGCTGTTCACTATTACTACAGCAAAACAAAGCGGCGAGTCACCTTCGAGTATATTCTTTTTGATGGTTTGAATGATCGACATGAGGATATTGAGCGTTTGATCAAGCTCTCGAAAAGGATTCCTTGTAAGGTGAATATCATCCCATTCCATAGCATCGATTTTACTCACCCGACAGGATTTTCGGCACAATTACATCCGACACCGCAGAAGCGAATGGATGAATTTGTCCGTCGATTGCGTGAAGCGCATCTCACAGTCTTTGTCCGCAGCAGCGCCGGAGAAGACATCGATGCCGCGTGCGGTCAGCTTGCCGTGAAGGTTGAACAAAGGCATAGCACTGGAAAGCCCCCTGTTTCTCCCAAACCTCGAACCCCAAACCTCCAACCGGTATGAATAAAAGCTGTTTCTTCATTTTACTTTTTCTTTCCTACTCGCTGCTGTATTCTCAAAATGTTCACCACACTCGTGAGCGCACGTATGATGTTCTCCACTATAAACTCAATATCGAGATCGATGAGAAAGCCAAAACATGTACTGGTGATGTAATAATCAAATTTCTTCCTTTGCGACCGGAATTTGAAATGCTCCAGCTTGATGCGGCAAAGATGTCAATTTCCACAGTGAAGATGAGGAATAAGACACTGGAGTTTTTTCACGTTGGAGAAACACTTACTGTCGCAATGGATAAGCCTTATAGCTTTCTCGATACGCTTGACGTTGTTGTTTCTTACTCTGTGACATCTCCTAAAAAAGGATTGTATTTCATCCAGCCTGACAGCGGTTACCCGGACAAGCAGTGGCAAGTTTGGTCGCAGGGTGAATCCGAGGATAATCACCACTGGTTTCCGTGCTACGATTCTCCGAACGACATGGCAACAAGCGAGATGGTTGTGACAGTGAAGGATAACTTTACGGCGATCAGTAATGGCAAGCTCCTGGGCGTGAAACGTCATCCGAAGAAGAAATTGGCGACGTATCACTGGCTTGAGAGCAAACCGCATGTCTCGTACTTGATTTCACTCGTCGTGGGCGAATATGTTGAGGTAAAAGATTCGTGGGGCGTCATCCCATTGAGTTACTACGTTTATAAACATCAGCGGTCAGATGCAATGAGGTCATTTACCAAAACACCGAAGATGATGGAGTTCTTCTCGACCAAGATTGAGATTCAATATCCGTGGGAAAAGTACGCTCAGACGGTTGTGCAGGATTTTATCTATGGTGGTATGGAGAACGTTAGTGCAACAACGCTGACAGATAACACGATTCATGATGCACGGGCACATCTGGACTATAATAGTGACGGATTAGTTGCCCATGAGCTTGCACACCAGTGGTGGGGAAATTTGCTCTCGTTCAGGGATTGGTCTCACGCCTGGTTGAGCGAAGGATTTGCCTCCTATTTTGACATTCTCTTTCAAGAGTACGATAAAGGCAGCGATGTTGCTATGAAAATGATCCTTGATGCACAAACCACACTGGCGAACCTTGATGTTGGAGAAAACCGAAGACCTACGGTGACAAATCGTTATGTGACGTCTTTGGATCTGTTTGATAACCGCATTTACGGGAAAGGCGCCTGCATCCTCCACATGCTTCGATTCATGCTCGGAGATGAATTGTTCTGGAAATCCGTCAAACACTATGCCCAGAAATTTGCGTTGAAGAATGTTGAGACGAATGATTTCAAAATCGCTATCGAGGAAGCAACTGGGTACAATTTGCATTGGTTTTTTGATCAATGGGTCTACAAAGCAGGCAGACCGGAATTTGACATTACCTCATCGTGGGATCAATCGAATCGAAATGTAAAGATTTTCGTCAAGCAAGTTCAGAAGACTGATTCGCTCACGGGAATTTTCACAACGCCAGTTGATATTGAGGTGTGGATGAATCATGTTCCGGAAACATATCGAGTTACGATCACCAAAGCCGAGGAAGAATTCACCTTTCCCGCATATCAACAGCCTCAGCTTGTTATTTTCGACAAAGGAAGTCACATCCTCAAGAAAGCAAATTTCCCGAAATCGTCGGATGAATGGATCTATCAACTGCACCATGCGAAGAATGGTGTTGATCGCTTGCTTGCCATTGAGGAATTGCGTTGGATGGTGGACAGTCCAAAAGTGACAAAAGCGCTTAACGAAGCTATGTTAGAAGACCCATTTGTGGAAATTCGTGCAGATGCGGCTTGGGCTTTGGCTGACGGTAAAAGAGTTGATATTGCTGATTTGTTAATGAGTGCTTATGGCGATCGGGAAGCGAAAGTACGCGGTGCGGCAGTAACAGGGCTTGGGAATTTCGGCGGAGAGAGTGTTTTGAAGATACTGCGTCACGCTTTTGAAAGTGATTCGAGTTATGCCGTGATTGCTGGGGCGCTGCGTTCGCTTGCTAAGGTTGATTCAATGAATCGCAAGTCGTATTGCAGCGAGGCATTGCAGCGTGATTCTCGGAACGAAATCATTCGCAGCGCTGCTATTCAGATCTTAGGACAGATTGGTGATGATGATGCCCTTGCCTTAGTCAAATCCTATACGCGGTATGGTATCGAGCGCAATATTCGTATTCAGTGTGTCAATACGCTTGCTTCAAATTGGCAAAAACGAGAGGATGTTCTTGAACATCTCATCGGGATGTTGAACGATGCAAGCTTTCATGTTCGGCGGGCGGTCATCGGTGCACTCGGCAATCTGAAAAATCCAAAAGCTCTTGATGCACTTCACGCGAGTGCTGAGAAAGAGCCTGACAGTCGTTTGCAAAAAGAAGCTCGTGAAGCAATTGCAAAGATCGAGAAAGCACAGCAGGAACAATCTCGTTAAAAGGATTTTGACGTGCGAATCATTCTCTTCGGACCTCCGGGTGTAGGTAAAGGTACTCAGGCAAAATTACTTTCTTCAAAGCTAAGAATTCCACACATCTCGACGGGCGACATGTTGCGTGAAGCAGTGGCTGCACGAACGGAGCTTGGGAAAAAAGCTCAAGCTGTGATGGAAGCAGGGCAGCTCGTCTCTGATGATATTATGATTGGGATAATACAAGACGTGTTGACTTCAGAAAAGACAAAAGAGGGTTTCATCCTCGATGGCTTTCCACGCACACTTGCCCAAGCAAAAGCTCTCACACAATTGCTCGATGAACGTCACATGCAATTAGATAATGTTATTGATATGCAAATTGATGAACAAAAAATCGTCGAGCGCCTCGGGAAGCGGCTGACGTGTAGAGAGTGCGGAAAGATTTATAATATCGCTATCGACAAGCTATCAGATTCATCAAAATGTCCCAATTGTGGCGGTGAGCTTTATCAGCGTGATGATGATAAGCCCGAAACGGTACGTAAGCGACTACGTGTGTATAATGAATCCACGGCACCGGTGAAGGAGTATTACAAGCATCTCGGACTCTTACAAAGTGTGAGTGCTTCGGGGCAGATTGAGGACATCAATAACGCTATTCTCGCCATGTTGAACCGCCACTGATGTCGATCTGGACCGAAGCATCTCATCGACGACCTCTCATTGTTGCACATCGTGGTGCATCAGCAACAACTCCTGAAAATACACTTGCAGCGTTTCACCAAGCAATTTTAGACGGTGCAGATGCCATTGAGTTTGATGTTCGCCTTACAAAAGATGATGAAGTTGTTGTCATTCATGATCGAACGTTACATCGTACAACGGACGGCTCCGGGTTTGTGAATGAGAAGACCTTGAGCGAGTTGAAGTCACTCACTGCAGGCGCATGGTTTGGTAAACAATTCGCGTCAGAAACAATCCCGACACTTGATGAGGTGTTTGAAGAAGTGCGAGGGAGAGTTGGCATAAACATCGAAATGAAAGCACATAAGGATGAACAACGCCAGTTAATGTTAGTCGACCGTTGTTGCCAGATCATCAAGCGACATCGTGCTGAGAATATTGTACTTCTTTCATCGTTTCACAAGCGGCTTATCAAAAAGGCAAAACAACTCAATTGCAATATTGCGGCTGGGTTGCTATTTCATCGTTTTCAACTGCTTGGCAGATCTCCCGTGAGGACTGCACACAGGATGGGAGTAGAATTTATCATCCTTGGTGGCACATCTCTCAGGAAAAGTATCGTCAGGAAGTCTCATGAGCAGGAGATACAAATTGGTGAGTATACGATCAATACATCGCCACGAGTCCATCGGGCGCTGCGTTTTGGTGTGGATGCAATCTTTACGGATGACCCTGCCTTCATCCTACATCAGTTGAGATTTCCTCAAAAATAAAAAAGCCTCCAGATGCGGAGGCTCGTTATATGGTATAGACAAATGACCTAAGGTGAAGTAAAAACCTGAGTATATAATTTGATGCAAATAGTGAAGCGTAATGGACTTGAGCTTGCGCTACCACTGACGGCGAAAGTCACTGTCGCTGGCAATGGACGCTGATTCAGTAGACCGATCAAGTAAGCAACACCATCCGGTATAAATGAAACTCCACTTAAAGCAGTATCAAAGATCGAACGCTCCGTTGAAAACGTAGAGAGAGGGACGTTTGTGAATGTAAAAATGGTTCTGCTGTCAATTGAAGCTGATCCTGATACTGTTGTCGAAGGATTAGTACCTGCTGTACTATCAATCTTTAACGTAATGTTGAAGACTTTTATTGAATCTATCTCTTCTTCAATTTCTTCAGGAATATTTTGTAAATTGACGGTACTCGATCCACTATACGATGTACTGGTTTCGTCAATGCGATACTTTACGATGACAGGTACGCCGTCAAATAACAACGGGTAGATTCCGAACTCACAGGCGCTAAGAAGCACTAAGCATAGCCCAGCAGTTGCTATCATTGTTAATGAGATCTTCTTCATAGTTTTTTCCTTTATAGTACTGTTTAGAGTCTCACTCAAAATCCTAAACCGACACCGCCGCTGACGACGGTAACCTTGCCGATGTTGATATCAGCGTTGAGGTTGAATACAAGTAAGCTCAATCCGGCACCAAGCATCAGTCGGAAATTATTCTCGCCGTCTAAGTCAAATGATAGGCTTGCACCACCCGGTGGTGCCCCATACCCAGTGTAGGTGTAGTTTACTGACATCGTTGACGTCTCCCACTGCAATCCTCCATAGACAGTAAGGAGGGCAAATGATTTGCTTGCTTGTGCAGCGATGTTAAAAGCATCTGCCTCAAAGGTCTCTCCTATATCAAGGCTCTGATAGAACAATCCAGCAGCAAGATCAACGGGAGACAGCGGCAGGTATTGGCTGATGCTATGACGGGCACCAATACCAAAGAGCGTGACTTTTGGGAACTGATCAATCTTTGGAATCGGTGCATATCGGATGATAGCTTCAGTACCTATGATGTTTCCAATTCTCACCTGTGGAAATATCATCGGCATGAAGCTCGTTTTTATCTGACCATTCTGGAATTGATATTGGACAGTGCCGGAGGGATCATCCACGATGGTTCCTTGTTCACCAAAGACTGTTGCAGTTCGTACGGGAGTTTGAGGAAATGGCGGCGGAGGAATACCCAAGAATGTTTTCTCATTATCACCAATTAACGTTCCAACGCCGACAAATTCCAGCTTGAGATGGAGTCCAAGCCCACCGATGTCTGCAGATTGATAGAGACCTGAATTCATATTTGCACCAAAACCATCCACGAAAGGCTGCAAATACCCTCGTGCATTGTCGGAGGCTAATTGTTTCACCGCATCCTCAAGAGGGTTTTGTGCATAGAGTCCAGATGCAATAAGTAACAGTGCAATCGGTATTGAACATCGCTGAAGGAGTGTTGCTCTTTGATAGAAAGTGTCCATATCTCCCCTACTAAATGTGTGTATGAGTTATGAAAATGTTTATTTTAGTCAACAATAAAATTATAGAGATGAGACTTAGCACAACATGAGTTACGCATTCACTGTGCCAGTCTCTCCTAGAATAATTTGGACAATGTAAGAAAAAAGTTATTGAAATCAAACTGCAGATTGTTTCTTTTGTGAGACTTTTCTATATTCAACAGCATTTCAAAGAAATTATGCACATAAGGAAGATGGAAACAGAAGGTAAAACATCGTCTATCGTATTGATCGTATCGGTTGTCGCTTTCTGCATGACGAGTGCTTTAGATTGTGGCAGAAGTGCAAAAGATAAACAAGAAGCAGCAGACCAGTCCAGCAGTAGAGCCCAATTGTTGTTTAATCAGCAAGAATACGTGAAGGCTGTTGAAAGTATTCGAGAGGCAATTGTACTGAATAGTGAGTTGAATCGCGACTCGGCACTTGGTGAAAACTATTTTCTTTTTGCACGCTGCCAGCGTATGCTCGCTGATTATGAGAGTGCGCTGGTAAGCTTTAAAACGGCTCTAGAACACTCTCGACTTCTCCCAGACAACCAATTAGAGCGTAAGATAAAGATTGCCCATGCCGAGTTTCAGTATTCTTTAGGTGACCATGAAGCTGCCGTCAGCACTGCATCGGATGTTACAGCAACAGCGAAATTATATGGAAATGCACAGGACACCTATCAGGCTCTTCGCATCATAGCAAAAGCATTCCATAAGATGAGGAAATATGACCGCGAAGTCCGAACGCTGAGCGAAGCCGCGCAGATTGATAGTCAAGCGTTTACGATGCAAAACAGGGGAGAACTGTTACGATTGCTCATGCAATCGCAGATCGCTGTTGGGAATGACCAAAAAGCCCGCGAGCTTTTCAAACATATTAGAATGGTGGCTCATACAAACAATGATAGCAGTGCTCTTGCATATGCTTATTTAGATTGGGGTAAGTATCAGCAATTTGTGAATCGTTCAGATAGTGCGTTACAATCGTTTTCACAGGCACTTGGAATGTTGTCCTCACGAAGCGATCGTTCATTACACATTGCGGTGCTTTCTACATTGGGTCATCACGCCTACCGGGCTAAGCGTTTTGTAGATGCAAGAAGATATTTCAGCGATGCCCTTCACATTGTGCGGCAGGTAAATGATGTTGTGATGGAACAGTTGCTCAACCTGATGATTATCGCATGCGACTGGAAATCTCATAGCGATAGGTCCAGAACGCCTTTCCCCGAGCTTGTGGAAAGGTGCTCTAAGCTTTTGTCTGCGTGCCAACAAGTTGGATTTCGAGGAGGTGAAGCGTGCGTACTCTTTCTGATGGGTAAACTTGCTGAAGCTCGTGGTGAAACGACAGAAGCTTTACAACAGTATGAAGCTTCATTGCAACTGTATGAGAAATCGCAGGGTTCATTCGACGAGGACGAGATATTGAACGACTTTATTGATCTCATTTTTGTAGGCGAACAATCAGGATGGTATGATGCACCACTCAAGCTCTACTGTTCAATGAACAAGACAAGAGAAGTGTTTACTCTGGTTGAGCGCAAGAATCTCCATGAACTTGCGAGCTTCTTTTCTCCAATGACGTTTCAAATAGCAGACACGGCGCTCAATCACGCAATGGCTAATCTCCGACGAAAACAGAAAGCTCTCCGGTTACTGATACATGACATTCATAGTGAACTTGCCACTGGAACGAGACGAACTACTGTAAGAATAGAAGCATTAAGTAAACTTTTCCCTCTAAGAGTTTCCGAACTTACCGCTGCAACTAATGAACTTGGTAAGATGAATGGAAGCTTCCAATGGCTGACCGCACCAAATCAACTGATGCTTAGCTCTATCCAGAGTACTTTGCCTGCCACGAGTACGATGCTGGAATTTGTACCGCTTGCGAATGAGTTGTGTATACTGATTGTACAAGGTGACACAGCGTTCCTATCGAAGGTATCGATTCCTCAGCAACGGTTGCTTTCCTTAATCCGAGAGTATAACCGACTCATCAGCGACCCGAGACTGGACGGTACTCCTCAGCAGTTTGATAGAGCTATTTCATTGCAGCGGATCAGCGAGCTTTCATCAGTACTTTCCAATATTATTATTCATCCACTCGTATCAAGGCTTAACAATGTATCGACACTCTACGTCGTTCTTCCAGCAGAGTTCGAATGGTTTCCACTACATACGCTGCGAGCTAAGGGCAAACCCCTCATTGAGTCAGTTACAATATCATATCTGCCTTCTGCTGCTGCTTTGCTGTTCTCTTCTAAGCAGGAAAAATTTGTGCAGGAGGTTGTCGGATTCGGGCATCAGGGGACGTCTAATTGGGATGTTGAGTACGAGCTGAAAGACATCCGTGGATTTTACACAGAAGCAAAACTTCTCTTTGGTACATCAGCATCGTTAGATCAACTTGCAAAGAGTAACTATGACTTGCTTCACATTGCTGCTGAGTTTACGCTGGATGCCAGAAGGGCAAACAACTCTGTTATGCAGCTATCAGATGGAAAAACGCCGTTTGGGTTACGCGAAGCGACATTAAAGGAACTTTTGACTGTGTCAATGCCTCCGTCAATGATTATCAGCAATATTTCAGCTATGCCCGGAGGTTTATGGCGTTATGTGCCCATGGCACTTCTTGCAAGTGGTACGCGTACGCTCATTCTGACGATGTGGCAAGGAGAACGGAAGTCAAAGAAGTATTTCGGAGAAATCTTCTATACTAACGTGATGACCGGGGTTCCATCAGGTGAGGCGTATCAGCAAGCTATCGTTGCAATGGCAACGAAAAGTGAATTTTCCCAACCTCATCGGTGGGGATTGTACTTCCGATATGGAAAGTAAGTGGTCAGACTCACACGACATTCTTCAATGCGCATCATTTTCTCTTAATCTTCACGCTTCCTAAACCAGCTTCGATATGCATATTGATTCTCCCTTTTGAGGAATAATAATTCGAGCTGTAGTAGTTATCTTCCTCTTCTTCAGAAAAATCACGATCAAGAGTGATGTGGGAGATGAAACTTTTGTTGTACATCACTCTTGTGCCTATCTGCTTAGGTATGGTGATCGTAAGTGAACCCAACCCTACTTCAATATCGACATCGACTTCTCTCTTCAAGCTGCCGCCAAAATCGAGCGAGTAATCTCCAACCCCGCCTTCGAATCTTAGGCGATTGAAGTTTGCATTACATAATCCTTCAGCCCTAAACCTACTCAGTCCCGATGCAATTGTAAGTTCCTCAATAACACTTTTATTCGGTTGGTCAAACTTCAGCAAGACCGAGCTTGCTCCAGCAGAAAGGTTCAAGTCTTTTACATTCAATCCCGTCAGATCCAAATCCCCCTTACCCAACCCAAGTTCAATATCAAAAGAGATTGGGACTGCATCGGTGAACTGCATAGTCCATGAACTTGATTTGATGTCGAATGAATATTTTTTCTTTTTCTTGTGGGAGTGAACTTCTTCTTCATCAGTAGACAGACTCAAATAACCAATACGATCTCGTATATCATACTCGATGTATTCCGTAAGATCAGTTTCGTTATCTGTGTCAACATTTGCCTCAAGGAGTACACGTGGCTCTCCTCGAGCAACAAACAGTTTTCCGAATCCCGCGTCGACGGTAACCTTTAACTCCTCTTCATTAGTCAATGGTATCTTTTTGTGATAGTGGTAGGAAAACACCACAGCGAAACCTGTTAGTAGGAGGGAGATTCCTACAATGACCAAAACTGAAAAACGTTGGGGAATGTTCATATTTATACAATTTCTACGTAAGTGTACGACTTAAGTGTAGTCGATGTTTCAGTAGTGGGTGATTTTGTGACGAAGGTACTTGTTGAGGAGTTCGCGCGCTCTGAAGATATGAGCTTTCACCGTGCCAATTGGGAGTTTCAGTATCTTCGCAATTTCAGCGTACTCCCGATCTTCATGGTGCCGGAGAATGATCACACGCTTGTATTTTTCCGGTAGCCGGTTAATAGCTTCCTCAATAAGTTTTGAACGCTGACGTTGAATAACAGTTTTGTCAGGCTGATATGTTGTATCGGGAAGCTCGAAGGTGTAATCACTTTCTTCCACACTGATCGGTTTGTCAATAGAAAATGTCTCTAATTTTCGTTTTCGGATGTAATCGATGCTGCTGTTGGTCGCTATCTTGTAAAGCCACGTCGAGAAAGCATACTCTTCATTGAAGCTTCTCAGCGAAGCAAATGCTTTGGTAAACGTCTCTTGTGTGAGGTCTTCTACTTGGGACTTATCGCGTATTATGCGGTAAATCAGATGATAAATAGCATCATGATATTTTTCCATTAACTGTGTAAAGGCAGACTGGTTACCATCAAGGGCGGAATGAATGAGCTGAGAATCTTCTGTACGAGAGTCCGTTTTACCACTTGGTGGGTGCTTGTGCTCTATGACTGAAGGCTGGTGTTGTTTTCTCTGAGATGTGTGTTGAGATTTTTTTATTTTTCTCTGTGGCATTCCGTGATACAAGCACGTCCGACGTGATTAAAGTAATGAAAAAATGAGCAAGAGGCAAGGAAGGAAAGTTGAATAATTATGAGAATTTGGTTACTTTGTCATTGTTAGCAAGACTATCTACGACGAATGTTCATTTCCCTCGAAGGTATCGATTACTCAGGTAAGACCACACAGGCAAACCTCCTTGTCGATCGATTGAAAGAACTTGGTAAAGATGTGGTGTTGATACGGGAGCCTGGTGGAACAGCTGTCTCAGAAAAAATTCGGGAAATCCTTCTTGATAGAAAACACCTTGAGATCAGTCAGAGGGCAGAGTTGCTGTTGTTTTCCGCTGCAAGAACGCAGGTAGTCAGCGAAGTCATTCAGCCCGCACTGCAGAAAGGTCGAATTGTTATCTGCGATCGGTTTGTCGATTCGACAACTGCATATCAAGGCTATGGACGTGGGCTTGACTTGAGTGAGGTAAAAACAATTAATAGAATTGCAACGTTTGGCATAACTCCTGATTTATCGTTCTTGGTCGATGTGGAGGTTCAAGAAATTTCCCGCAGACAACAACTCGCCGGTCTTACATCAGACCGGATGGAATTAGGAGGTAATGATTTCTATAGTAAAGTTCGCAACGGATACTTAGCCATTGCGAAGGAAGAGCCGCGTCGCTTCGTTGTTATTAATGGAATGCAGTCTTCAGATGAAATCCACAAAGAAATTTACAACATTGTTCAACAAAGACTTCTTATGTAAGAGGGTACTATGAAGAAATTGAAAGATACGAAACAGATCATCACGGGATTTATTCTGCTTGCAATAGTCGTCTGTACAGCGTTTATAGTAGGC
>JACQVI010000061.1 GCA_016209795.1 Ignavibacteriota bacterium | reverse complement strand
ATAAATGTCAATATTTAAATTCCAATTTTAAAGTAAATGGTAGCTATAGTTTAATATTTTGAGTTTTGGTATTGCTTGATATTTGGAATTTGTGATTTGGTGCTTTCCATCTTTAGTGGTTCAGAAAATTAGTTAAGTGTAGCAGAGAATATCTGATTACATTATTGAAGAAAGGATAAAGATATGGCAGAAGTGAGACCCGATGAAGTCTCCGCAATTTTGAGGAAACAGCTTTCAGGTTTTGAAAAAGAAGTCGATGTATACGATGTTGGTACTGTGTTACAGGTTGGTGACGGCATCGCACGTGTCTATGGACTCTCTAAAGTTATGGCTAGCGAACTTATTGAATTTCCCAATGATGTCTTCGGCATGGTGCTGAACCTTGAAGAAGATAACGTGGGATGTATTCTTTTTGGTGAGAGTACGCTCATCAAAGAAGGAGATTCAGTAAAGCGGACAGGGCGTGTCGCATCCATGCCCGTTGGCGAGCAAATGCTCGGCCGCGTTATCAATCCACTTGGTCAGCCGCTGGATAACCGTGGACCAATCAAGACGGAAAAGTTCTTGCCCATCGAGCGAAAGGCTCTTGGTGTCATCCATCGTCAGCCCGTGAAGGAACCATTACAGACAGGACTTAAAGCAATCGATGCAATGATTCCCATCGGTCGTGGACAGCGTGAGCTTATTATCGGTGATCGTCAAACCGGGAAAACAGCAATTGCTATCGACACGATTATTAATCAAAAGTACACCCACACACCGCAAGCACGGGAGCGTGGTATCAAACCAATGCATTGCATCTATGTTGCGATTGGACAGAAAGGATCAACGGTCGCACAAGTCGTAGCAAAGCTTGAGGAAGAAAGCGCAATGGAGTACACAACAGTCATCTCAGCAACAGCAAGCGATCCATCGCCGATGCAGTTCGTCGCACCGTATGCTGGTGCAACGCTTGGTGAATTCTTCCGCGATAGCGGCAGACACGCGGTTGTCATTTATGATGATTTATCGAAGCATGCTCAAGCGTATCGACAAGTATCGCTCTTACTGCGCAGACCCCCGGGTCGTGAGGCGTATCCTGGTGATATCTTTTATCTACATTCACGGTTGTTAGAGCGAGCGTCAAAACTTAGTGAAGAACTTGGCGGTGGGAGCTTAACGGCGCTTCCAATGATCGAAACACAGGCTGGCGATGTTTCTGCTTATATCCCAACGAATGTTATCTCCATTACCGATGGCCAGATATACCTCGAGCCTGGATTGTTCAACGCTGGGGTCCGCCCTGCAATCAATGTCGGTATCTCCGTTTCCCGTGTTGGAGGTAATGCGCAGATTAAAGCGATGAAGAGTGTTGCAGGCCGTCTCAGACTCGATCTTGCACAGTATCGTGAGTTAGAAGCATTTGCAAGGTTTGGTTCTGATCTTGATAAAGCTACGCAAGCGCAGTTGAGACGTGGTTCACGGCTTGTGGAATTGTTGAAACAGGATCAATACGTCCCTGTTCCAGTCGAAAAGCAAGTTGTGAGTATTTTCGTGGGAACAAGTGGCTACTTAGATGAAATCCCCCTTGAGCAAGTCCAACGCTTCGAGCGGGAATTCAACGAGATGATGGAGTTAAGACATCGGGATGTTCTGGATGCAATAGCGAATACAAAAGACCTTTCAGAAGAAATATCACAAAAGCTTCACGCTATAGCCAAAGAATTTGTTGCTGCGTTTAAGGTGTCCTAAGGCATGGCAACGCTCAGAGAAATACGACGCCGCATTGGTGGTGTCAAGAGCACACAGAAGATCACCAAGGCAATGAAGATGGTTGCTGCGGCAAAACTCCGCCGCGCACAAGATGCCATCATTGCCGCACGCCCGTATGCACGTAAGATGAAAGAGTTGCTCCAACATCTGGCAATTCGTGTTGAAGTTGCCAGCAATCCTTTCTTCATTGTTCGACCTGTTCACAAGGTCGCGATCATCGTTGTCACTGCGGATCGAGGACTCTGTGGTGCCTTTAATGCGAACATTATCAAAGCTGCTGTCACGCATATCAAAACGGTGCACCGAGAATTTCATGCTGCTGGGAAGGTTGAGCTTATCTGTGTGGGGAAAAAAGGATTCGACTTTTTCCTCAAGAATAACTATGAAATCATGAGTAAACACATCGGTGTGTTTTCTGGATTAACGTTCGTAAGTGCACAAAGCATTGTTACAGAAGTTGTTCAGGGTTTTCTCAAAGGCGAATATGATCAGGTTGAAGTTGTCTATAATGAATTCAAATCCATTATCCAGCAACGTGTTGTCATCGAGCAGCTTCTTCCGATCCCTCCGTTAGAAATACCTCCGCACATCGCATCCCGCCAAAGGCGGGACACATCGCACATCCCCTATATTTATGAGCCTTCAAGCGAATCACTCATCAAAGCGCTCGTTCCTAAACATCTTAACTTCCAAATGTGGCGTGTGTTGCTTGAATCGAACGCCGCTGAGCAAGGTGCCCGCATGGCGGCAATGGATAACGCAACAACGAATGCTTCTGATCTCATCCGCTCCTTGCAACTTTCCTACAATAAAGCAAGGCAGGCATCGATTACAAAAGAACTGCTTGAAATCGTGAGTGGGGCTGAAGCACTGAAAAAAGCTGGATAAGTTAATCTTATAATCATAATCTTATAATCATTTCAAGTTCATCTTGCTTCCCTCCCAATTTTTCAGTAAATTGAGACCGTTTTACTTAGCGCAAACCCCTGATTGAACCCTCGGGGTGGCGTTTTTTCATCTAATTCTTATAGATTTGTTATCCAATGTTTGAAGATTTAAGTCAAAAATTAGAATCGGTGTTTAAAAAGCTTCGCGGTCAGGGTAAGATCACAGAAGCAAATGTTGCAGAATCCCTGCGCGAAGTCCGCCGTGTTTTGCTCGATGCTGACGTTAATTACAAGGTCGTCAAGCAATTCATCGATGATGTCCAGAAGCGATCAATCGGTCAGGAGGTTCTTCAAAGCATTACACCAGGTCAGCTCATCATCAAGATTATCTATGATGAAC
Organism: Ignavibacteriota bacterium; assembly: GCA_016209795.1. Lineage (GTDB taxonomy): Bacteria > Bacteroidota > Ignavibacteria > UBA10030 > SZUA-254 > JACQVI01. Next base: position 5,814 of record JACQVI010000061.1, on the reverse strand, counting down.
TTGTCACATTGATGGGTAAGACAAATGCTGAGATGACAGATTCGCCGATACCTCCCACGGTCATCATGGTCGCTGGATTGCAGGGTTCAGGAAAGACGACGTTCTGTGCCAAGCTCGCTCATTATCTAAAGAACAAGGGCAGATATCCCGTGTTAGTTGCTGCAGACATCCATCGTCCAGCTGCGATTGACCAGTTGGAGATGCTCGGTAATCAAATCCAGGTTCCCGTTGTAACTGACCGCACAAGGCGAGCGACGGATATTGCTGCAGAGTCCATCGATCAAGCTCGTAAAGGTGCTCGCGATGTGGTGATTATCGATACTGCTGGTCGCCTACATATTGACGAAGAGATGATGCAGGAAATTGAAAATATTAAGACAAAAGTAAATCCACACGAGATTCTCTTTGTTGTCGATTCTATGACTGGTCAAGATGCCGTGAATACGGCAAAAGCATTTCTCGAGCGGTTGGATTATGATGGTGTTGTGTTGACGAAGCTTGATGGTGATACACGTGGTGGTGCAGCACTTTCAATCAGAGCTGTTGTTAACAAGCCAATTAAGTTCGTAGGTGTTGGTGAGAAATTGGATGCGCTCGAAGTCTTCCATCCGGATCGGATGGCGACACGCATCCTCGGCATGGGTGATATTGTCACGCTTGTCGAAAAAGCCCAAGCGCAGTTCGATGAACAAAAAGCCCTGAGATTGGAAGAGAAGCTCCGCAAGGCACAGTTCACGTTTGAAGATTTCTTAGATCAGCTTCGTGAAATCAAGAAGATGGGATCGCTGCAGCAATTACTTGGCATGATCCCTGGGATCAAGCGCCTGCCAATCAATGCGCAGGTCGATGATACGGCACTTATTCGTGTTGAGGCGATCATCCAGTCGATGACGAAAGAAGAACGCCAAAAGCCTCACATCATCAACGGATCTCGACGGCGACGGATTGCTTATGGCAGTGGGACATCAATTCAGGAAGTCAATAAAGTTCTTAAACAATTCAGTGACATGCAGAAAATGATGAAGAAATTTTCCAAGGGAAAGATGCCGAGGATGTTTGAAGGCATGCATTTTTCTGCGTGAACACATGAAGGGTATTACTATCATACGATAAAGGAGAAAGAATCTGGTTACATTACGATTACGGCGGGTAGGCAAGAAAAAGCAACCGATTTACAAAATAGTTGTTGCGGATTCCCGTGCTTCTCGCAATGGAAAATTCATCGAAACACTTGGTCAGTATAATCCGTTGCGCGATCCAATAGTCATCGAAGTAAATGAATCGCGCTTATTCTCGTGGTTGAAGCGTGGAGCGCAGCCATCTGATACGCTGCGGAGTTTATTGCGGCGAAAAGGTCTTTGGCTGAAGTGGACGTTGCTGAAAAAACGTGTAGATGAAGCTACCATTGCGACCGAGCTTGAGAAATGGCAGATGCTACAGGCGGAGAAACTGGGACGTGAGGCAGACAAGAAACAACGACGTCATGCTGGTCGAAAGAAAAAATCAGTAGCAGAAGAAACTGCAGCTACAACGAGTACGACGTCTCCTCCAGAACCAGCTGCCTCTCCTGCGGAGTGAAAAGAGCTCCCCAACGTCCGGCTGGCAAAGGGTTGCAATTTTGAATATATTCTTTATATCGTCGTCCTTATTACAGGTACAAGGATTAGTACTCTCACAGACACGAACAGTATTGTGATCCTCTAAGCAATGAGCTACATTGGTACTGTTGTAAGATTGGAGGAACCATGAAGGAATTCTTAGAATATATTGCTAAGCAACTCGTTGACCAACCAGATAGTGTTTCCGTCGAGGAGGAAAACCAAGAAGGTAAAACTATTCTGAAACTCAAGGTTGCACAGCCAGATGTGGGAAAGATCATCGGGAAAAAAGGTAGAACCGCATTTGGGCTGCGCACACTTGTAGCGGCTGTTGGGAAGAAAGCTGGCAAGAAAGTGATACTCGAAATATTAGATTGACACGACAGGGGGGAACATCTCCCCGAAGAGTAGAGCCGTGGATTTATTCGCTGTAGGAAAGATCGTCGGATGTTTCGGTGTGAAGGGATATGTTAGAGTTGAAGCGTATACAGAGTCACCACAGCGATTGAAGACTCTCCAGAAAATATTTATCGGCGCATCTACAACGAATGTTATTACTTGTCTGATTCAAGATATAGTCCTCAATAAGAACAGTGTGCTGATAAAGTTTGATGGGGTAAATGATCGAACGTCTGTAGAACGTATCGTCGGGCAGATGTTGTTTGTTGAACAGTGTGATCTTCCGATCCTGAACGAGGGAACGTACTTCATACACGACATCATCGGATGTGAAGTCATAACGTCGGAAGGTTTCCATCTTGGACGCATTGACGATGTGTACAAATTGCCGGCACACGATCTATGGGCAATGAGGAATAGAGCCAAGGTTTACCTTATCCCTGCCGTGAAGGATTTTGTTAAAACAGTAGATGTGAAACATAAGCGAATTGTGGTTCAGGTTATTGAAGGTTTGATTGAGGAGTAGTGGACACTATGCGAATCGACATTGTTACAGGTTTTCCCAAATTGCTTTCAAGCCCGCTCAATGAGAGCATCATCAAGCAGGCGAAGAAAAAGAAGCTCGTGACGATTCGTATTCATGACTTGCGGAGATACACACATGATAAACACCGAACAGTTGACGATACTCCGTACGGAGGCGGAGCGGGAATGGTTCTTAAACCAGAGCCGATTTTTGAGTGTGTCGAATCGCAGCAATCAAAGCGTTCATATGAGGAAGCTATTTATGTTACTGCGGATGGCGAAACGTTTAACCAGAAAATTGCCAATGAATTATCGCTCAAGCGGAATCTCATCATTGTCTGTGGACATTACAAAGGTGTAGACGAACGCGTCCGACTCAAATTGATCACGAGGGAGATTTCTATTGGTGATTATGTACTTACCGGCGGTGAGCTTGCAGCGATGGTGATTGTCGATGCAATTGTTCGACTAATCCCCGGTGTCCTTGGCGACGCTGAATCATTGTTGACCGATTCATTCCAGGAGAGATTGCTGGATAGTCCGGTATACACCCGTCCGGCAGAATATCGGTCGATGTGCGTCCCCGATGTCTTACTTTCCGGTGATCATCAAGCTATAGCACGGTGGCGGCATCAGCAACGGCTCGAACGGACCAAATTACGCCGCAAAGATTTGTTATCTTAATGTAAAGGAATAATACCAATGGAAAAACTTAAGCTTGTTGAAGCGACTCAAATGAAATCACATATCCCCCAGTTTCATCCCGGGGATACAATCAATGTTCATGTTCGTGTGATTGAGGGAGACAAAGAACGCATTCAACAATTTCAGGGTGTCGTTATTGCAAAGCGAGGCGGCGGGTTAAGTGCAACGTTTACAGTTAGAAAAATTTCTAACGGTGTTGGTGTTGAGCGGATTTTCCCTCTCCACTCGCCTCGCATTGCAAAAATCGAGGTTGTGAAAGAGGGAAACGTACGACGCGCAAAGTTGTATTACTTGCGTGAATTAGCTTCCAAACAAATCCGTCAGAAGACTGCCGTTTAGTTAATTCATGCCAAAATGCATTGGGATTGTCCCTCATTTGTTTGCCAAACCGCTCTTCGATGGACTTCGGTACAGCAATTTATCTTCGATCAAGTTTGAGCTGATCGAAGATTCGTTTGTTCAGCTTTCGATCAAGCTTCGTCAACAGGACATTGATGGAGTTTTTTTATCTCCAATCGACTATGCTAAAGAGCACTCGCTGTATCGTATTCTCCCACAGGTCTGTGCTGCTTCGCGTGGTGAAAGCGAAACCGTACTCCTTGTCTTTCGCGAAAACCTCCGTCGGATCAAAACTGTAGTGATTGATCCACGGTTCAGTTCTGAAATTGTACTGACACGGATCATCCTTGCAGAAAAGTATGACACCATCCCGCAATTTGTTGCATCCATGGTATCCCTGGATCAAGCGCTCACACAGGCAGATGCTGTTCTCGTTGTTGGGGATAGTGCATTCGTTGCTAAAGAAATGACTAATAAATTAGACCTTGTTGTTGAATGGACCGATCTGACGGAAATGTTATTTATCCATGGCTTCTGGGTTTCAAGAGAAGATGCCTTAACACGTTCAGAGATGAACACCCTCATTGAAAGTGCACAGCAAGGGATGCAGAATGTTCACAATATTCAGAACGATCTCCATCGCCAGTACCTTAAACATTTCCGTTATGAGCTGGATGAGCAGGCGCTCACTGCACTGGGAGAATACTTCCGCATGGCTTACTACCATGGAATACTGAAGGATATTCCGGATGTGAAGTTGCATCCTATTGAAAATACACAATCTTTGACACCGCTGTCGTTGAATTAACCTCGTCTCTTCTTCTTTATTCCCCTCGTCAATTCTTTGAACGATGCATACGTACTTTGGATGAATGCATTATCAGGATCAATTTCCAACGCTTTCTTGAACCACCTTTCTGCAAGATCAATATCGATATCTTCACCGAACAGATAACTCGCACCGAGATCGTTATAGGCAAGCGCATTCTTCGGATAAAGCTTGATCGCCCGTCGAAGTAGCGTGCGCCCTTCTTTAAAATTTCCCTGCATACACATCATCCAGCCGATATTACGAGTGATTTCTGGGTTATTGGGTCTTAATTGGTCGGCAATCTGTAAATGAGAAAGCGCCCGGGCAAACTTTCCCAATCGTCCCAACGCACAGCCAAGGAGAAACTGACTGAAATCATGTTGCGGGTCTATCTGGACAGCTTTTTCTAAAGGATCAAGCGCCAAAGCTGGTGATCCAATCTGCAAGTACAAATCGCCAAGGTAACTTGTCCTGGCACAAAATCTGGATATTGCTGTACCAGTTCTTCGATCTGCTTAGCAGCACCAAATAAATCGCCTGCTTTCGCTAACTCGTATCCTCGTTTCATGAGAGATTCAATGTTTTCCTTGCTCATTCCGTCTGCAATGTTTTCGTTGTGGTCTGGAATTTAATAAAAAATTCCTTAAATTGGGACTTGCCGATTGTAGAGTCCATTTCGTAAATGGACATCTTGCCATAGTTGTCCGATTGAGAATCGGACTCTACGAACGTCTCTTATGCTCACATCTCTCTACATCAAAAACTACGCCCTGATCGAAGAACTTGAAGTCGAGTTTGAACATGGGCTGAACATCATCACTGGAGAAACCGGTGCCGGTAAGTCGATTATCATTGACGCGCTCAGTCTTGTGCTTGGTGAGCGAGCTGATAGCGACGCTGTTAGGAAAGGTGCAGAGAAAGCTATCGTCGAGGGTTTCTTTCATGTTTCAGGCAATAAGGGACTGAAAAAGCTCCTAGAAGACAACGAGATTGAATATTCAAATGAGTTGATCCTTCGCAGAGAAGTTTCTGCTAAAGGACAGAGCCGTTCTTTTATTAATGATACACCGTCGCCAAGTACACTTCTCAAGCAAGTAGGTGATGTACTTGTCGACTTGCACGGCCAGCACGAGCACCAGTCTCTGCTTCGCACCGAAACACATGGCGATTTGTTAGATGACTTCGGCGGACTGGAGCAGCTTGTCCGCGAATTTAGTGAAGCATACTTGAAAGCTAACAAACTTATCGAAAACCTGAATGATCTCCGCTCACGAGAACAACAACTCAGGGAACGACAAGCCTTGTATGAATTTCAGTTGAAAGAGATAGATCAGCTTAATCCTCGCCCAGGTGAAGAGGTGGAAATTGAGACTGAGATGAAAATTCTGGAAATTGCTGTGCGTCTCTACAGCGCGACTGAGCGACTCTACCAGATGT
>JACQVI010000069.1 GCA_016209795.1 Ignavibacteriota bacterium | reverse complement strand
GCCAATGACCTTCGCCGCGTTGTCAAGACGGTTTCCGACATTATTCGTCTGCGATTGGATTTGTTGCGTTACAGCCGCAAGTTGTTGGTTAAGATTTTCCGTGATGTTCTGGAGACTGCTTCTGACATCCGAACGAAGCGACTCTACGTGCTGCTGCATCAACAACAGAGACTGCTGGTCATTGGCTTGAGACTGTTGCGCACGGTGTCTGACAATCAGATACAGAAGTAGACCAATGAGGACAATAAGTAAGATGATGATCATGAATTCCATCATGCGTTCTTCATGAGCAGATAGAAATGTTGTCCTTGGCGGGAATTCATTCTCACTATGGTCACCTGAATACTATACTAAGAAAATTCAAGAAGAATTACAAGTAGAGCATCTTCTTCGTCTGAACGAAATAAGCTCCGTTTATCCCAACAAACGATAACCGGTAAAAGTACACTCCACTCGGCTTGCTAGTCGCATCCCAACGCACTTCGTACAAGCCCGCTTTCTGTCTGCCCTCAACGAGAGATTTGACTTCATGCCCGAGAATGTTGAAAATTTTAAGACTTGCAATACCTTCCGATGGGAGAGTGAATGCGATAGCCGTTGCCGGGTTGAAAGGATTCGGAAAATTTTGGTTAAGTCTGAACGCAAGTGGAGTTTCACTCAAAAGGTTATTGACTTCCACGATCGGTAAGAGTTCAACCTCCGTTACGATAAACGACTCACAGCCACCACATGATGCTCTAAACCCTGTAACTTCAACATGCTGATCAACATAGCTACTGATGTTTCCCTTGAGATAAGTAAAGTCATCGCCCGGATCAGGCTCAAGATAGAAGTTGCCGCAATCGTTCGTGCAAACAATGCTCTGCACTCTACGAATGATACCCTGGCGTGTCTCTAAGGGATAAGCTACATCGACAACAATGATGACAAGAAAAATAATACAATACCTAACAGAAGAGAATTTCATCAGCGTCACTGCTGAAAATTGTTTATTGAAAGACTAACGAATCACAAATCTATTGAATACTAAAAAACTTTCTGGTAAGAGTCAAATTGTGACGCTACATACGTTAAGAATGAAAAAGGCATCCCAATTTCAACAGGAACGCCTTTTTCTGATAAAAATCTGTTAGAGAGCAGACAATTATTATTTCAGGAGAATCATCTTACGAGTCTCAATAAAAATACTATTACTGTTGTTGGTAGGGGTAACAACAATCCGATAGAAATATAAACCACTCGGCAAAGGTTGACCGCTTTCTCCATTCCCATCCCATGTCACCGACTTAAACCCTGGCTGCTGAATCTCATCGATGAGTGTTGTTATTTCCTGACCAAGAATGTTGTAGATTTTCAATTTGACTTTTGTCTCTTGAGGTAATGCAAAGCGTATTCTGGTGGTCGGATTAAAGGGATTGGGATAGTTCTGATGCAATGCAAACTCTTTCGGCAGTTCAGCCGTTGAAGCTGGAGAAAGCCTAAGGTGGATGCGCGATTTGTGATCTGCGATGTGCGTTTTATCGCTACCCTGCATCAAGATTTCCTTGCCGTCTACAATAAATGTCGTCACAGATTGATCTCTAATCTGCCATTCAACTGTTAGAGGATATACAGCCGAGGAAATGAGAATGGCAATGTCTTTCGTTTTGCCGATCTCAGCGATTTCCAACATCCTCTGAGTTTCGTATCGGACATCGAGTGGTCCAGCAGGTGGGAGTGGTGGAAGTTCGAATTGCTCAAGATGTAGATCAGTCCGTGTTGTTGAAAAGTTGAGTGGTCGCTCCCGCCCTTTGGCATCCCTGAAGATCAAGCGGTTGATTCCTTCTTGATCGGAAAGGGAAAATGTACTTAGCTCTGAAGATTTTTTCTTCTTGGCAACTTCGAGCATCGGAGTGTTAGGTTCCATCAACACGGAGCCAGCTTGCATATACAGCTGCCCTGCTTGACTCACCTTAACCCAATAAGCGCTACCTGGTTGTATAGAATCGGCCATAAAGTACCCTGTCGAGTTGGAATATCCAAAAATATCTGATAGAAATGTAACAGGTGGATTGGGAATTACTTGAGACACCGGTATAGATAGGGAGAGAGAACCTATAATATTCCATCTTGAATTCACGTTTACTGTTTCCTTTAAGACAATTGTTCCTGTCATTGAAAGAGAGGTATCAGATTGGAATTTCAGCCAGTATCCAATACCTCGCTGTAACGAATCCCGTGCTGTATATCCACGATCATAGATGAAGGCTGAAGAGATAGCAGTAGGATATAGCACGGATTTTCTGTAATCGTCCACCAAAAGTGAAACAGAAATCAAATTCCAGCCTTCACTCACTTCATGCTGATAGGTTATTGGCAATACCATAATATCATCCATAAAGCTTGAGGATACGTTTTGAGCATAATCGCTATACTGAACATATACCCATCTTTGACCAGCGGAGGTATTTCCTCCAAATAATGACAAGTCCCAATTTGATCTCGCATTTGAATAAGGTTCCCACAATGACCAGGAATTGTTATCATTACTAAACCGCATCTGATAAACACCACTGCCACCTATATCGTCAGCTCCTAAATTGGTCAGCGTTACAATCAACGAGGATGTAGCAGAATCACCATTGTTAATGGAGATCGTACCATTTATTGGTGATGTTCCATCAATGTAAAATGGTCCGTAATGAACTGCATCGCTGTTCCAGTAACTTGCATTGTCTTTGGTACGGATATGGAAATACCAACTGATCCCGTCATCTATTGTCTCACTTGTTGCCGATTCTCCAGTTCCATCTACTGTGTCGTCCGGTAATGTTGTTGACGATATACTCCATTCCCATGAATATCCTGCAACTCCACTTCCACTACCATCACTGGCTCCTGACCATGAAATATCTATTGTCCGATCAGCTGACCACACACTCACTTGATGTGAGGAACTGCTGACAGTTGTCGGATTATTCGGTGCTGTTCCATCAATGTAAAATGGTCCATAGTGGACGGCATCACTCCAGTTGTTTGCATTGTCCTGAGTACGAATGTGGAAATACCAGCTAGTCCCATCATCCAGTGAGGGACTTGTCGCTGATTCTCCAGTTC
>JACQVI010000073.1 GCA_016209795.1 Ignavibacteriota bacterium | reverse complement strand
TCCGATCATGAAGGGGCTGGAGGCGACCTACGATTACGTCGCGACGACGAAACCGGAGATTCGCAATCGCAAGCCCGAAGAGTTCATGGACCCGAGCTTCATCGCCGAGCTGGACAAGAGCGGGTTTATCAAGAAACTTTATGAAGGGCAGCGTTAGAAATATGCGCTAGGTTCAAGGGTTAACAAAATTCAAGGATTCAGGCGTTGAACGAATCGCGGAAGGGATTGTTAGAACTCGGCAAAAAATTGTAAAATGTTTTAGTCCTATGCCACGAAAAGAACTTATCAAGAATCTAGAAAAACTCAGAAACTCCAGAGTGATTTGCTATGTTACTGGGGACAGGCCCCCGTTTACTACCAAAATAGCGCCTGACGTCGTCCCGCTGCTTGAAAGACACCTGCGAAAAACTGGCAAATATCATACATTGAGCTTGTTTCTGTACACCAGAGGTGGGGATATACTGGCACCGTTAAGTATCGTCAAATTATTACGCAACTATTGCCAAGATTTAGAGGTTTTAATTCCCTATCACGCGCATAGCGCTGGCACCTTAATTTCCTTAGGGGCGAATAAGGTCGTTATGGGAAAAATGGCGGAACTTAGCCCCACTGACCCTACAACCGGACATCCGTTTAACCCGGCGAATCCACAAAACCCCCAGCAAAAAATGGAAGTAAGTGTTGAAGACGTCAATTCTTATTTTCTGCTTGCTAAGGAAAAAGCTGGCATCCGCGATCAAGATATGGTCGCTGTTTTCAATTCCCTTGCAGAAAAAATCCATCCCCTTGCATTAGGAAACATTTACCGAGGGTATCGAATGGCAAAGGCTCTATCGGAGAAACTCTTGAAGCTTCATATGAAGCCCAAGCGTGATGAAAAGAAAATTCAAAAAATCGTGGAGCATCTGACAGGGCTCATTAGTATTCATAACTATCCTGTAACCCGAGACGAGGCGACGGAACTAGGCCTTAATATCGAATTCGCGACCAGCGAGCTTGAAGATACCATTTGGGCGGTATATGAGTCTTATGCCGAAGAAATGGAGCTTGGGAAGCCTTATAATCCTCTGATTTTCTTGGGCGAAGAAGATACGAAGAACTTCGAACAAAAGGCGGCATTTATTGAAAGTGAACACCTTACTCATGCTTTTCTTTTCAGAGGTGTTATTCAAAAAACTGTCCTACCTTCAAATCAAGTCGCCGCGAACGTCAACGTCCAATCCACTTCGTGGGAGGAAATCTTGCCATGAATCAACCATATACTTCTGAGCGCGAATTTTGGGCTAGCGTCACTATCGGCTCCAGATACTATCTTAATCCAGCGCTTAACAGTCCTTCCCTCCAACTAAGGGACCCCGCTCCTAACGATACGTTTGTTGTGAACTTTGTTTCACTACAAGTTTTCAAAAATACTCTGCAATGGGAAGACGTGTCTGTTGGTGATGTACCGAGTGAGAGTGTTCAACCGGCGGATTATACAAAATTTCAGGAAGCCAAGAGATATTTTCAGGAAAACAAGGCGCAGATCCTTGAAAAATACAAGGGTGACTTTATCGCGATTATCGATAATGCGGTCGTCGACCATGACAAAGAATTTTCTGGGCTTGCGAAGCGGGTCTATGAGAAATTTGGTTATCAGACAACCTACATGCCTTTCGTTGAAAGCGAGCCGAGGGTTTTAAGAATTCCATCTCCAAGGGTAGGAAAACCTCGCGTCAATGCCCTTCGTAAAGAGGTATAACGATACTCTGACAAAGTTCGATCCTCCCGCTCCAGTGCTCGAAATCTTTCTTTCGACCCCTGGAGTGGCCGTTTCTCCCCCCACCCCGGTCGAAGCATTAATTGACTCTGGGGCTGACATCACAGCGATACCAAGAAAGTTCGTAGAGCAGCTTCAGTTAAAATTGGTAGATCAGCTCCCTGCATCAGGGTATGAGGGTGTTGGATCAGAAAAACTGGCTGATGTGTATTCGGTTAAGGTATTTATTCAAGACGTGGGGGATTACATCATCAGGGTTATATCTTGTAACTATGATTACGCGTTCATCGGGCGGGATCTAATCAATTCCTGGGAACTTTTTCTACACGGAAAGGCGAACATCTTTGAGATTAGTTGATTCTTTCGACTCGAGACCAAAGAACTAGCAGTTGCTTTTACCGCCACTATCATGTGTGGCGATCACGCCATTCACGGGCGGAAGCGTTCACTACGACCAACAGCAAGGCGGCGAACGGCAATAAAGTCGCCAGCGGCGAGGATCGTGCCAACAGAACTCCGCCAGTCAGAGCGCCGAAACAATAGAGACCGACCACCGCAGCGAGCAATCCCACGCGCTGTTCCCAGGGCATCGAAGGCGATTTTTCG
>JACQVI010000066.1 GCA_016209795.1 Ignavibacteriota bacterium | reverse complement strand
GGTCGGATAGAACTGAATGCACCAATCGTTGCGCGGCTTGGTGTCGTATGGCTCATAATCCTTATTGACGTAGATCCATCCGCCGCCCGATGCTGAATCAACCTCTAAGCCAACTAACGCAGCGCTATCAAGCCCAAAGGTGCCGACACTATTATACTGAACCTCGATGCTACCATCGCAGCGGTTGAGGATAATGCGGAAGGTCGTCTCATCGCAAACTGGTCCATCGGGATCGAATGCACCAATCGAGTCCCATTCGACAACGAACTGGCACGTATCGCCGCCATTACCATAGAGGATACGTCCGCATTGTACGAAGGGCGAATCCTGGAATAAAATATGATCCGCCCAAAACCCTGCAATGAAGTTACTTGGAACATCAAACCGTCCTGCGGTATCGCTTCGTCCGTTATGCTGACCGCAATTGGGGAAGTCCCAACCGCCTGTTGCAAATCCATTAGAGTTGACATCCTGCGTGTCCGTGGCACTCGCAGTTAGTGCGATAGCGCCGTTGACACCGATCCAGGCATAGCGGACTAAGCTTCCACCAAAATCAAACAACCCACCGATATCAAACGGACCTGCCGTACCATCGTCTCCTGCAGCGGTTCCTGAACCTGTATACATTGGCTCGAACCATGCCGAAGTATCATCGAGTGCCGTACCCGTGCCACTAATATCCTTTTTGACACACGTATAGCCTGTATCTGCGATGTAATATTGGTTACGTAGTGCAACGACTTTATAACTGAATGTTGGACCAAAACTTTCTAATTTTTGTGAATCGGTGGTAACAACATGATAATTAACGACTGTACCAACGGGTTGCCCCGGGATATCACCTATCCACGTCAAATCAGCGAGCGGTGATAGTGTAATATCTGGTTGCTCTACAGGCTCACTGCACGGTGCATTTGTCGACCACTTAATAACTGCGCTCTGCACACCAGCCGTAGCTGGGTTCTCAGGATTACAGTCTTCAATATCGACAGTAATTGTTCGAGTATCCGTGCTGAAGGTGTTACTTAAATTGAGTGTATTAGAAATAATAGGAGGAACGTTCGTCGTTACGGTCATAGCATACCAGTAATTGAAGACTGCGACGGAGAATGTATCGCTACCGAACCCACCACGTGCAACCCAACCGCGTTTGATACTATCAAGAGGGAAGCCTGCACAGTTCGATGGTCCTTTATCGTGCTCGTAAAATTTCCAATTACGTGATGGATAATTTGGATCAGCGGTATTAGCCGCAGTGTAACCAAGCGTTGCCCATTCCGTGCGACTATCATCCACGTGAGTGGGCGGACCGTTAACACGCTGTGAGATGAAAAATTTCTGACCTATTGAGACTGTGGGACTATACCCGAGGTCTAACATTCGAGCAAAGCGCACCTGGTTGGGTCTTTGTACCACTGGGAATCCACCTAACCCCCAAATTTCATTATGAAAAGGCGGGAATGATGTTGCTGTTGAGGGCAAGTACGTAGAAACCCAATTTGAATCGGTTGCCTCTTCCGGGAACGCTGCAACTCCCTGATCGAGATCATTGGTGTTCACCCAGTATCCCCAGTTTGCACACGGTGGATTAAATGGACCTGGACGAACTCCCGGACCGGAATCAGGACCAATAGCAGAATTATGAATCCGAACATACAGCAATGAATCCAATGCACCGACACTACCAAGCGAAAACCAGAAGACTGTATCAATCGTTCCGGCTGCCGGCGCAACAAACCATTCACCCATCACGTCTTTGTGCATCGCACCGAAGTTAACGTTGGGTGGATAATTGTCAGTTGTATAACCAAACGTAAATTTGTCCGTACAGACTGCGGAACTTGCAGTGGTCTGTGTTACTCGCTTTTGTACCTCAAGCGCAGCACTTTGTTCCTTCGTTAGCGGAATGACTTCATTATTCGGTGAGACAAGAAACCTCTTCTGACCTACCATAATGGAACACAGAAGAAGTATTGAGAGAACTAATGACAGTAGCCGCATAGGCATTTCTCCTTTTAGAATTAATGTATGTTAGTGTTAGAGATGCTTATTAAATCAATTGAGTTCTGAAATATATCGACCTCGATTTTCACTCAGGTCGTTAACTAGGAGGTTACTAAGAATATAGTCCTTTTCTAAAATAGAGTCAAGTGTATTTTTAAAAAAATGTATATCAAAATAAGTCAATCGAGAAGCTAAAATCCTGCGAACTTTCCTTGAAATATACATTGTACCGCTTTAAAAATGCTAAAATTCCAAGCCTACACTGACGACATGATTGCCGTTGAAGTATTTGACCGAACGATAGGCATAATCTATCGATAGGGTAACGTCCCGGTACATCGTTTTAATGCCTGCACCCATAGAGGGTCCAAAAATGTATTCCCGCCCCTCGCTTTCCGATGCAAACGCAGAACCCGCTCTCAGGAAGATAAGGTTATGATAGACATACTCAGCACCAACTTTATATTCATCGTTGGAAAAATTATTATTCTGAAACGCCGACATCATGTTCAGATGTGTTGCGCCTGTGATCCTCATCGTATAGCTTAATCCAATTTCAATCGACGATGGTAAGTCCGCCGCTGCCGCTTCAATTTTATAGCGTGAAGACGGACGCAGCACATCATCAATCTGACCGGTGCGAAATAAGCCGTCTCCGTCATATTTCATCGATGGACCGATGTGTTTGACTGCAGCACCAAGACGCAATCCCTGAACACCGCCCAAATCCGTATAGAGTACGCCTGCACTAAACGCAATATCTGTTGCCGAGACGCTGGCCATTTTTTCATAGATATAATTCATGGTAATGCCGACAAAAATTCGATCAGCCATTTGTCGAGAAAACGTAGCACCTAAGATCACAAACGTTGGCGACGTCGTTTCTCCAGTTCCATCAGGTTCATCTTCTGTGGTAATAGATATGTCACCAAACGAGAGTGCTTTGATACTAAATCCAACTTTACCGATGGAGCGCAACGTTGTGCTTACTGCACCATAATTGAGACTGATATCTGCAAGGTACCTCATGTGGGAAAACATAGCACCTGACTGCGCTTGTGATTGTGCAAGTCCGGCAGGATTCCAGTACAATGCCTCAACACCTGTGCTTGCAGCAATCGACGCACTGCCAAGTGCAATCGAGCGTGCATCAACGGGAATCAGAAGTTCCGATGCAGCGGCTGTACCGGCTTTGTCTCCACGCCCTGCATAAACAGTTGTAGAGAGCACACTCACACACACCACGAGTGTTATGAGTCGTGCTATATCCATGAGCGGAATCATTGTCGCTTGCTTGTCCTGCATTCTAATTTCCGCCTAAAAACTGTTGTTCACGAACGATCATGAGTTTGAGATTCTTCGCACCAAGGTCGTTGCCAAAGCGATCGTGTAACTCAACCTGTGCAAGATAGATACCGCCAGCAACCGGAAGTCCATTTTCATTCGTTAAATCCCATCTGACAAATTGTGTGTCGTCCTCTTTGCGAACAGTTTTCACTAAAACACCAGAAAGATTGAAAACTCGAATCGTTGCCTTGTAAGAAAGATGATTAAATGTTACGAACCGATTGAAGCGATCCGTTTCTGCTCGATTAAAACCGTAGTAGGGATTGGGAAAGACATTCACTCGTTCCACTTCTTTCCTTGCAGCATCTACATTATCAGTAATAATCACAGGGGACTGATACACTTTCTCATCACGGTTTCGGACGACTTTAAAGCGCTCGAAACGGATAGTGGTGCCCGAGGGGGCAGCGATACCATCACCATCGAGATCTGCAATATATGCTCGCCAGACATTACTCCGACTCGCTGCTCTGTACGTGCTATTATTCCAGAGAAACCCCTTAGTAATAAACCCATCCGATCTCCAGGGAATATCTTCGTAATACGTTCCAACATAATATTGGAATCCAAGTTTAAAGCTATCGGCAAAGATCGTAACGGGATAGAACACACTCAGCGTTTTGCCGTTATATTCTCGATCAAGAAGAACGGAAGGACGCCACACACTATCTGCACCCTGGAGGGTGATAACCGTATACAACTGCCTGTTGACGCTGTCCACACCAACCCTCCCCACCTGCCACGCTGTGTATGGAACTCTCACCCAGGGAGACTCAGGCACATTACCCCGAATAAACAGCGCCCAGCTCGAATCGCCGGTGAATCGCAGCTCCACTGTAGCATCATTTGCAGAGCCACCAGCAATCGTATCAAGCTGCGATGTTCCTGCACCGACAACCATGTAATTCCCTTCAGGATTCGGAACGTTAAACACAGGAACGCGAGTTGGCTGATTGTTGTACAATACCTGATACACACCTTTCATTCCGAACAAAGGAGAAATTGCCTGCACTGTTAATCCACGCGTCACCACACGCCTTGATACGGTATCAATTCGGATCTTCCGAAGGAACATTTCTTCTCGTGAGAGCGAAACCCCGTACAAGTCGGTTGTCGTCCCACTTTCTTGCGGCTGCCATACTTCCCCACCGTTTGATGTCGTGAGAAGCGTTCCGTTGCTACCCACCGCCGCTCCAATCAGGTCGTCCATGAATGATACATTAGACAGCAATGCTGACTGTCCACTTGACTGAGGATACCACGTGGCTCCTCGATCGGTAGTGCGAAGGATTATTCCTCCATCTCCCACAATCGTCCCTGCATTTGCACTGGAAAAAAACACGGAACGTAGTTTCGACAACGTCCCGCTGTTCTGACTGGTCCATCTGTATCCACCATCCGTTGCATGAAGAATAGTTCCATTTCTACCAACAGCAGTCGCTAAATTCACATAGTTAAAGGAAACCCCATAAAGATTCTCCGGCACGTGAGTCGATTCGCTCCTCCAGGTTGAACCGGCGTTCGTTGTATGATAAATAACCTCAGGAGGTCCAACTGCTAATCCATTATGAAAATCAATAAAGGAAACAGCATGCAGTGTATCGGTAGCTGGACTCGTTTGATTCGACCATGTTTCGCCACCGTCGTTCGTGCGGAGGATCGTTCCTAATTCACCAACAGCCGTCGCAGTTTTATCATCGATCATCGAAACACCGAAGAGCGACACTGGAAGACCGCTTGTCTGCGATTTCCATGTTTTGCCCCCATCGATCGTTCTAAGAATCAATCCACCTGCACCGACTGCCGTTCCAGTGTGAACATCTGCAAATGATACTGCGTTTAATGCTCTGTCTTCCCCTGTCGCTTGTTCGGTCCAATCAAATTCTCCGTTCGATGAGCGCAAGAGGATCGACCCGCTTCCATTCGCACGACTACCGCCGACTGCTACTCCTGTTTTGAATGAACTCAAATCCATGAAATCCCACGTCGGTTTTTCGACGATATCCTGAAGTTGGATACTGCTGCGATGGAAGCGAATCTTGTACGCATGACCATCCGGTTTTGTCGGATCGAAATAGCTTACCTTGACAATAGCATCATTGTCGCCGACTACGTTTTTCACATCAGTGATTTCTTCGTTCAGCTGGTACGGATAGATAATGCCGGGATTGGGACTATGAGGCGTAGCAGTTTTCACTACCACAGGAGACTCCAAGCGATATTTAGCGATGGCAGGATGGGGATTATAGACCGATGCCGTGACCGCATAATGGTACTGCTGACCATTGACTAATGGGCGATTGCGAATCCTGTCCAATGAAACATCGAGATATCGTGGCAAGGTGATGTCAAATGGTGGAAACACCGTCGCCTGATCGATTGTCGAATGAGCGTACGGGAACTGATAGATTGTATACGTTTCAAATCTATAGCCCTTGGAATTATACAATTCAATTTTTCGTATCTGTGCCGTATCTGTTTCCCAATCTAAGATCAGCTTCTTGTCAAG
Organism: Ignavibacteriota bacterium; assembly: GCA_016209795.1. Lineage (GTDB taxonomy): Bacteria > Bacteroidota > Ignavibacteria > UBA10030 > SZUA-254 > JACQVI01. The sequence goes on along the minus strand of JACQVI010000066.1, from coordinate 14,462 downwards.
CTCAACGATACGAAGCGATGGAACGGGTATCGGTGAAGGGAGTTCAAAATTGAATTCGAATGCGTCCTGCGCAGCATCGTCAATGTTCTTCAGTAGCCCAACGCCGTCACGATGATCCTTTCCCTGTGCAGCAAGTAACGCAACGACGACTTCCTGTGTATCGCCAACTGCCATCCTGAATGGACCTGACGCCAGCACGATTCTTCGATCACCTGCAGATTCGATTCGACCATCCACCCATCCACGAAATGTCTGCGGATCTCCCCATAATTCATAGTTCGTACATTGATCTGTGGTCGGATCGATAAAACATTGCGGCGGAGAAAGCGGACGAGCGTTAAAGCCACGAAGCACGTTCCACCACTCATCAAGCCCCGTATAACCAATTTGAAATGTGTACAAATTAAAATCGGTAAGCCGTGTATCGCTGAAGTATGTAAACGTTGTCATTGGAAGATTCTCATACCCTTCAATAGTTTGCATATTCCAATGTGCTGTAGCTCCCGCTTGGGGTACCCGTGGACCCTGCAGCAGATCGTAGCCGACAACGGGCGGAGTTGCATTGAATTTATCAAATTCTTCGTCCACGGGATTCGCATTGTAAACAAAACCGAGATTCCTTCCGATATCGCACCCTGCAAAGTCATCGGCGGCATTTCCAACATCGGCATCGACCCATTTTGCTAAACGCATCTGTCGAATTTCTGCCGTTGCAGGTGTAGTTGCCAAGCCTTTGTAGATCAGTCGATAGCGCTGGTAGATCGCGTTATCTAACTCATCACCACGCTTGTATGCCCAACAGGTTACCTGCATCTCAAGTCCAATGGGCGGCGAGCTGTAGAGCCGTGTCGTTGCATTGGGATCGAGATCGTTGGCGACAAACCAGATGACTTGATCGGCATCGCCAAGCCCCGGTTCGTCGAACGATGAATCTGTGGAGCCGTTTGGATCCGGTTGATAGCCGTTGACGCCGTTTTTCTCATAGTATGGCGCTCCTTTCTGCCAGGGCCAGCCGATCCAATCTCGTTTGTATTGTTCTCGGATGGCGTCAATGTGTGTTTGTGTCACATCGAAGATAGTAATTCCATAGATATCGACTGCCTCTTGCGTGAGATCTGCAGTTGCCCAGTCACGGCGGATACGGTAGATGCGGACGTCGGCATTATTGGGATTTTCCGTCACTCCCGGACTGATGATGCGTCCAGGAACGGTTCCAATGTTGTACGTCTGACCACCAATTCTAAGGATAGGTGATCGATCATCCTGTACACGACCAGCCCAGATTAAGCCCCCAGCGAACACTACGGTCGAGGTGCCGCGTGGGAAGCGCACACCTGCACGCAAATCTTCCAAGCGCCGCTCGAGCATCCCATTGTCGCTTGCCCACATCTGAACGTTATTGATGTTCATCTGGGCTGAGCGTGGGATGCCTTGCGTTTCAAAAGACCAAGACGCTGCAGTGGGTGGCTTTTTGTCGGAAGCAGGCAATACCCCTGATAACAGAAGAACTAACAGACAGATTTTTACCAGTCCCAAAGGGATCAATTTTGACAAATTAATGTTCACGACAATACGATTAGTTAATAAGGAATGTCTCATCCCACGCTCTTACACACTCGCACGTCATTGCGAGACGATTAGGAGTGATACATCATGAGTACGATGAACGATTTCGCACTCTTGCGATGACTCAAGGTTGTATGCACGATTGAAAAAAATTGAACAGTAGTGACTTCAAGAAATCGGTAAATTTTACAGTCTGAGATAGCGCAACCCGCCGAAGCTACACCTCACAAAACCTGCTTACGTCCCGATTCCGTCGGGACTTCAACGAGGGTCATCTGTTCCGTGTAGTGAACGTTCAAGCGTAGGCGGGTAAATTCGATACCAAGAATAGCAAAAATATTCCTGATATGCAAATTGTAGAGTCTCGACGAATCGAATCATCGACCATTTCGCAAATGGACTTCTTGAGAACAATGATGATTCGACAATTTATACTTGAGGCTGACCAAAAAGTCCTTTGTTGTCACTCCCGAGTGCTTCTATCGGGAGTCCAGCATCTAAATTCTTCGAATTTTCTGGATTCCCGATTACAACGTTCGGGAATGACTGATCCTTTATTTCTTTTTGGTCACCCTCTCTACGTTCTCAGACTTTTTGAACAACCTCATTTAGGGGAGGTTAGTAAAATGGAAGTGTGCGTGAAAACAAAACGGCGACTCTGTTTAACTTAGAATCGCCGTTCGACAGAATTCCGATTTCTGCTAAGCTATTTCCAAGTCAGAAATCGGAGTTCTTATCGAGCTTTATGTAGACCTTACTTGACCAGCACCATCTTCCTCACCTCGTTAAACGACACCTTCGGATTACTGGTGCTCGTTGCGATGAGTTGATAGAAGTACACACCGGTACCAGTCTGCGCTTGCGAGAGATTCCTTGAGCTCCAGCTTACGGAATGGTATCCTGCCGTCTGAATCCCATCGACAAGGCTTACAATCTCTTGTCCTGCAATATTGAAGATCTTCAGACTCACGTATGCATCTTCTGGCAACGCATAATCGATCACAGTCGATGGGTTGAAGGGATTCGGATAATTCTGACCGAGCGAGAAGCTTTTGGGCAGCCCAGCATCCGCCGATCGTACTTTGATCATTAATTCATCAGCCTGTGGAATGCGAACGCTGCCTTTTCCATTCATGATCTTCGATGCGACCTCTTTACCGCCTGAGAGATAGGTCAACTGATACTGTACCGACCCTTCTTTCTTCATCTCCCAGTTGAGCGTGAGTGGATATGCTGCATTCCGAATGAGGACACGGTACGAGAGTTCGCCCTCAAGCTTCGATGGATGTATTTCCACCATTTGCTGCGATGCAAAGCGAGCATCCATTCCTTCTGGAGCGGGAGGCGGTAACTCATAAGCACTGGCGGGATGTCTCGTCATGCTCTCATCACCTACATAGAGCGTCTGAGTATAGCCCGCCTTATCGGTGATCATCAGTTTGTTCATTTTCTCCAGTTCTGAGCCTGCTTGCAGAATGAATCTTTCAGCAGGCAAGCCTGCTGCAACTACTTTCGGTGTTGCCGCAGGAGGTGCATTCAAGTGCATCTGTGGATTTCCACCTGTGGCACTCACCTTCACCCAGTAGGCTTGTGCCGGTTCGATCGTCGTCGCAGGAAAATATCCGCCTGCATAGCCAAAGAAGTTTGCAGATACCATCGTTGCATCAGTAAAGGTGACACTGTCGACAGGAACTGCTGTGGAGATCGAGCCTACCATGTTCCACTTATCCAGCAGATCGATAGCAAGACTATTGATCTCCGTACCCGGAACATGGACCTCCTGCGCTCCGCTGAACTTCAGCCAGTAGCCCGGTCCATTCGCCAGAGGATCTTTTGGTGTATAGGCACCTTCATAGGCAAACGCAGGAGAGGTTGCCGCCGGGAAGAGATACGATTTCGTGTAACTTGTCGGACTTCCCGGCACGGACAGCATATTCCACCCGTCAGCCGCCGCTACGTTTGCTGCGATCACTTCGAACTTGAACGCTCTTCCATTACGAGGTGTCAACTCGATGGGGGCTCTCGTCTTATAGAACATAAACCATCTGTTCGAATCGGCTTGCAATCCAATGAGCGCTGCCGTGTCGTAGCCGCCAATACCCACCTCTTTATAGACAAAGCTAATGGAGTTGTCGGCAGAATCGAGGATGACAGCAAACTGTGTTGTAGAGTCTGCAATGTTATTCAAATTTCCCACAGAGTCAAACTCGACGATGAACTTCGAACCATCTGTTTTGTAGTATATTGATCCATGTGCCTCAGGAAGATCGGGAGCAACTGGAGGGGCGACCCAGTCATTATACATGAACGAAATGATATTTTCCGGCTGCTCGTCATAAATCGGACTCTGACTGATTGTTCCCGGAAAGATCCAGTTTGATGTAAACGTACCACCGCTGCCATTGATATTTTGCGTATCACTTGGAGACGATGACAACGCTATCGCACCATTGACACCAATCCAGGCATACCGAAGGGTGGGATCACCAAAGAACGTGAAGTTATGACCCATATCGATAGGGCCAGCCGTCCCATCGTCATTCGGATCGCTTGGAGGTGAGCGGAAGTTAAACCACTCGGTATTACCAACGCGTGTGCCTCCATTGGTTGCAATATCGGGCCAGGGGACGCTCGCAGCTGAATCAACGACATAGTACGCATTCCGTAAGCCAATCACTTGATACTGAATCGTTGCCGATTCGTTTCCATTTGCACGTATGTCAGTAGCATTCAGTCGATATCGCACGTATCCTCCGGCTTCCACACCTGGGATTGTAGCTTGGTATTCATCACCACTTGTATTCGTCATCGCTACAGTTGTGTACGAACCACCGTTAATACTGTAACTGAATGTCACTGAGGCAATCCCAGCGCTATCAGGATCACCCGGATAGCAATCCTGAATATGAGCCGTCACAGTTCGTGGTCCAGTCGATAGCGTATGGGACAACTGGTTATACGATAAGAAGTCTGGTGCGACGTCACCCGTTACCGTCATGACCATCCACCAAATCCATGTCGCATCGCTGCGGGCATGCCAGCCCTGTGATCCGGCTGTGACATGCTCGTAGAATTTCCAGTTGCGTGTAGGAGTTGGCAAGCCTGTCCCTGTCATACACCATGTTGCGGGATGGCTGTTATCGTCGCCATCGTGTTCACCAAGGTCCTCCAACGTAACAAAAATCGGAAGACCCGTTGTCACTTCAGGTCGTACGCCAAGATCTGACATCGCTACCTTGTTAATTGGATTGTCGGGACCAGCCTGGATTTTCTTTGGGAATCCACCCAGACCCCACAACTCAACACCTAAGGGATCAAACGATGGAACTGCATCAGGTGTGCCAGGGCAGGCAGCGAGCATATTTGTTGGCACCCAGTCCGTATCTGATGCAAGATCCTTAAATGGGCTAATGCCCTGATCCAGATCGCCTGTATGGTTGTAATAGCCCCAACAACTCCGTGGTGGGTGATAGGGACCCCATCCCGGACCACGACCATTCGGGTCTAACGTCACTGTACCGCTACCCGACGTGCCGCTGTAGAAAACTGATGACGGAAGACCGGGAGGATAGATGTTCGAGACGAAGATACGGACTTTGACGCTTGAATCAGCTAATTCGTTTTGATCGTTCTGTTGCCAGAACAGTGTGTCGATTAATCCCTCCGAAGGTGAAACGAACCACTGCGCCCAGACATCTTTATGATATCCGATGAAGGGGTTGTTGCAAGGATATTCAGTTGACTTGTAGCCAAAGGCTGTCTTATCGGTACAGACGACGTCTGCATCCTGCGTCAACAAGCCGCTCTGTTTAACAGCCTCAAAAGCACTTTGGCCCCTCTTGAGTGGGATCATGTCACCATTGGAGGTGATAACAACCTTACGCTGGGCAAACAGGAATGAACTGATGACCAGCACGCTAAAGAGAATTGTAAAGAATCGCATAACGATTCCTCCTTTCAAAAAATATTATACAATAGTGGATTAGTGAATTATTAAATTTCTTTGAACTCATTGATATCGTATCCCCTTTGTGAGGTCGTCCAAAAACTAAGCAAACCAGTCATTCCGATCTTCTTTTGATCGGAATCTGTGCCCAGCAGCCACCGTCTTGCTCTGTTCAGATGCTGACCAAAAGAATGTCAGCATGACAACAGGACTTTCTCTGGACAGCCAACATATGGGGGAGTCATTTTGTAGTCGATAATGACTCCTCATTAAAAACCAAACGTTACTCCAAACACATGGTTGCCACCAAAAAATTCCACTGCCCGATACGCATAATCAACATTGACATCGACATCACTGACAAGTCTGTGGAAACCAAATCCAAAGGTCCATCCATGCGCACCATCAAAGATGCTCTCTCGATCAGATGACTGAGTCGAAACAATATTGTACCCCCCACGCAGGAACAGCATATCGTTGTAGACATATTCGATACCGGTCTTATATTCATCTTCGGAGAAATTATTATTCTGGAACATGGCGGTGGTGATCAACTTGCTTCCTTCTGCAAGTGTGGTGCGATACCCCAATCCTAACTCCATGATCGATGGCAACTCCGCCGATGCGGCTTTCACCAGATAAAACGATCCCGGACGCAGCACATCATCAATATTACCCTGCCGTAACAACCCTGGACCACTATATTTCATTTGTGGACCGATATTCTTCACGACAACACCGAGATCAAGTCCGCTGATGCCTCCTACACCACTATACTGAACTCCGATATTAAACGCAATACCTGTCGAGCTGACGCGCTCCATCCGTTCAGAAATCAGGTTGAACGTCAATCCAACCGCAATGCGATCGGCAAGCTGACGAGCGTATGTTGTGCCTAAGGTAAAAAACGTTGGCGAGGTTAGCTCTCCAGTCCCATCGGGTTGATCTTCAGTTGTGATTTCAATATCACCAAACGAGAGTGTTTTTAGACTCAGGGCAAGCGTGCCAAATCCTGCAAAAGAGATACCCACGGCACCATATTCAACCCCGATGTCGGCGATATAATCCATGTGCGAAAACATCGCATAAGCTGCGTGTAATGACTGTGCAAGTCCAGCAGGGTTCCAGTACACTGCCTCAATTCCTGTAACGGTCGCAAGGCTTGAGCCTCCAAGGGCAATTCCTCGTGGACCAATCGGAATCAAGAGTTCAGCAGCAGCAGACGTCCCTGATTTATCACCTCGTCCAGCATGGACAGGAACACTGCAGATCAGAAGACCGCAAAGTACCAATATCAAAGGTTTCATGGTTCCACCTTGATTCTGAAAACGTGTTGTACGTATCATTGTTCTGCGCTCCTCACTTAGTAATTATCGAGGAATTGTTGTTCTTGAACGATCATGAGCTTGAGGATTTTTGTGCCCAGATCATTTCCCGCAGCATCTTTCAATTCAAGATATGCGATGTACATTCCGCTTGCGACTGGCAGCCCGCTTTCATAGGTGCCATCGCATGGATCAGGCTCACCTCTCTCATTGGTCAGGTCCCAATTCGTAAATTGGCTATCGCCGCATTTTTCAATGGTTCGAACAAGCACACCTGCAAGATTGAAAATACGTATTTTAGCATAGTATGGAAGATGGCTGAACGTCACGTACCGTGCAAAGCGATTCAACTCCGCACGATTGACACCATAGTAAGGATTCGGGAAGACTTTGATCTTATCCACTTCTTTCATCGCTGCTTCCATATTATTGGTTTCGACAGCTTTTGTCGTAAACGTCTTGACGTCACCGTCTTGGATAGATTTATACTTTTCGAAACGAATCACCGTCCCTTGCGGGGCTGGAACCCCATTACGGTCAAGATCGGCAAGATAGACTTTGTAGATCGCAACGCCTGGCTCAATACTCGTCCCCGTGTTCACCCAGAGCAATGCTTTGACGATTAAAGTTGTATCATTGGAGTACGGAATAGGAGCACCACTACTCCGGCTTGGAACGATGCTGATGGGATAGAATGTCCGCAACGGTTTGTTATTATATATCCGTGGCAAAAGGCTGACAGCACGCCAGACATTGTCAGGACCAACAGGATGAATGACGGTGTTCAGTTGTACTGCAGAGTCCTGTGGATTCTTCGGAATCTGCCACACTGTGTAAGGGACCCTCACCCAGAATGAGCCGGGCACATTGCCGCCGCGCATCACCGCCCAGCTTGAATCACCGGTGAAGCGCCATTCGATATCACGATCATCAAGGTTGAAGCCTTTGATGGTATCGATCGAGGTTCTGCCTTGATTATCCATCTGACCAACAATCATGAATTCACCACTCGGATTTGGTCGATCAAAAATATTTTCTCGGGTTTGCTGCCCGCCGTACGACGTCTGGAACACACCCTTGATACCTACAGGAACTCTCTTGACTTCAATTGTCATTCCTCGAGATATGATCCGCTGTGCTGTGGTATCAACCGGCATCCCACGTAGTAGCGTATCTTGCACCGTCATATCGATGAAATCCCACGCGAAGGCACTTCCCACTTTGTGGAATGGAATATTGTACGTGTGCCCATCTGGTCTTGTTGGATCAAAGAAGACGGGGTTAACAACTGCATCGTTTACACCAACGACGTTCTGGACAATATCTAACACTTCATTTTCTGGATACGGGTACACGACGCCCGCATTGGGTGTATGCGGAATTGCCGTCTTGATCGCAATAGCAGATTCTAATCTCTTCTTCACAAGTGCGGGGTCGGGGTTGAACACAGTCGCTGTAACCGCATAATAGTAGCGTTGACCATTGACGAGAGGACGATTTCGCAGTTGATCAACATCGATTTGCAACGAGCGCGGCATTGTGACATCAAACGGCGGTAAGACCTTGAAGGCACTGGACGATACGGCACCGGCAAATTGATAGATGTTGTATCCTTCAAAACGATATCCCTTCGAATCATACGACTCAATCTTCCGCATCTGTGCGGTATCAGATTCCCAATCGAGGATAAACTTCTGATCTAATTCTATAATGTTGAGTGTCGGCTCGGGGACGCGGTCAGGCAATTCAAAATTGAGATTGAACGCATCCTGGGCAACATCGTCGATTTGCTTGAGGTCTTCTATTCCTTTGACGTAATCTTCACCCAGCGCTCCCAACAAACCGACAACAACCTCTTGAGTATCACCTAATGCCATATTAAACGGACCTGAAGCTAAAACAATCCGACGGTCGCTTGCGGGATCACGCCTTCCATCTATCCAGCCGCGGAGTGTATTTGGATCCCCTGATAGTGCATACTTTGTACATTGGTCCGTTGTGATATCGATGAAACATTCTGGCGGATCAACAGGACGTGGACGGAACCCTCTCAGGAGGTTGTACCATTGACGAGTGCCTTCATACTGACTCAGATCGGGATCGCTATCGAATCCACCTGCTGCAAAAAAGACGAACGCTGTCATAGGAAGATTTTCATAATCGTCGATTATTTTTAAATCCCATCGTGCTTTTTTGCCTGAACTGGGAATCCGAGGTCCTTGAAAGAAATCGTATCCAGCCACAGGAGGAATAAGACCAAACTTCTTGAATTCTGCATCCTCTGGGGTCGAGTTGTACACATAGCCCAAACTTTTATCTTGCACACAGCCGGCATAGTCATCTCCAAAATCTCCAAGATCAGGATCTGACCATTTTGCTAAGTACATCGTGTCGATCCTTGCAGCGGGGGGTGTTGTGGCTGTCCCTTTGTAAATGATCCGATATCGCTGGAAGATGACATTCCCGAGTTCATCTGACCTCGCATAAGCCCATAACGTAATCTGCAACTCTATACCGATCGGGGGAGAACCGTAAAGTCCCTGAGCGGCACTGGCATCTAAGTCATTGACAACCAACCATATCACCTGATCAGCACCACCAAGTCCAGGTTCATCTTTCGTAGGATCATAAGCACCGCTTGGATCAGGATCGTACGTTCCACTGCCGTTGCGATCATAGTACGGCGCTCCTTTTTGCCAGGGCCATCCGAGCCAGTCTTTTTTATACTGCTCACGAATTTGAGCTATATCTGATGCTGTCACCTGTGCAAGAGGTTTATCCAAGAATTCCGCTGCATCCTGTGCTAAATCAGCAGTAGCATAATCTCGACGAATACGGAATGGACGAACATCAGGCGCACCCGGATTTTCTTTCACACCTCGGCGGACGATGCGCCCTGGAACAGTACCGTAATTGTATGACTGTCCACCAACACGTAATACTGGTGAAGCCCCATCATTAACAAGTCCACCCCAGATTACTCCACCTGCATAGATGACCGTTGAAGTTCCTCGAGGAAATGTTGTCCCAGCGTTATCATCATGGGCACGGCGCTCTAACCCTCCATTACCTCGAACCCACATGGAAATGTTATTAATATTGAGTATCGTATTGGCTGGGCTTCCTGCACCACTCTGTATCGACCGTTGCTTCACTCCTTTGCTTTGTTGAGAACCGGAGGATGCACTAACTTCGAGCGAAAAAGTTACAGCCATCACCACCAGAAGAATTATGTTTAGAAAGCGATTCATAGTCGTGTTCATTGATAGACCCTCACAACTGATCAATCTAGTATTCCAAGCGAATGCCAAATCGAATCTGACGAGGAGAGCCAAACAGGTCTCCTCCCTGTGTTAACAGGTAGTGCTGTCGGTTACCAAGATTAATTGCCCTGTACAAGTCGACGTACTGCTGCCCACGAGATCTCACAATGTTTGCACTTAAATCCGGATTCGTCAGGTATCCATCATCATACGCATTCCCCGTTCTGCCGTAGACGTTGGTAACACTTTTCGTATTAAGCAGATTCTGGATGTATACATAGATATTCATATCTAACACTCCAACGCGTACTGATTTATCGACACGGAGATCAATAGTATAGACCCACGGTGTTGTGGAAGCGTTGATCTCTTCTATCGGCTTGCGGGCACGAGGATCATCATCAGCAAGGATACCACCGAGATGTGCTCCACGCTGACCGATACTTCCTGTTACCCGCGTAAAGTTATGTCCACTGTTAAAGGTGAACAAGATATTGGCGCCGAGTCTTGATAAAATCGGTCCGCCATCATTCTCTAAAAAGCGATAATCGACGTTGAATGTACCTCGGTGAGCTTGGTTAAATGTTAACGGTGAAATAACCGTTGGTCGTGGTGTGCCAATTTCAACCCCTGCTCCGGCTGAATATGGACTCGAACCTGTTCCCTGCGCGTCCGAAAGTGTGTAATTCAACTGTGCCTGCACACGCGCAACTCGGCGTAAACTTAAACGGAATTCCACTCCTTTCGTCGTTGCATAGTCACCGTTCTGCAATGTTGGATAACCGCCCTGAACAGTAGAAGCTGGATCAGTAATTGCTTTTGTAATTTGTATCTGCCCTTGAATATCTTTGTAAAAGCCGGTAATGTCAAACACTGCGTAATCTGATAGTTGCTGTGTAAAGCCAATTTCGTACTGTGTTGTCCGCTCAGGGTCAAGACCGTAGCCTATGGGTTGAGGCACATAGAACTGACCACTAAATGCCAACGCAGAAATTCCTCGCCCAGCATACACTGTGCTGAGTTGTGCTGATTGCAGGAATTTACCATACTGAACATGAAACACAGTGCGGTCAGAGACCGGAAATGAGAATCCCAAGCGAGGACTGACTTGTTTGAATGCAGGTTTTTTCTGGACAAGCGAAGGTATTAACTGATCTGTTTGCGCATCGACGGGAGGATTTTCTTGGTCGAAGATTCTATCATCGGTATCAATAATATCCAGTCGTACTCCAGCGTTCACAATCAGATCGCTCAACTCTAATTTATCCTGAAGGTACAGATCGGCAAAAATTGGATGCTTGGGACCATCGAAGCCACTTTCAATTTCATTGCCATACACATCGTAGCCATAGGCACTGATGAAATCGCCAGCCTTTTGAAAATCGACATCTCTCCTCCATGTTTCCGTTATAGGATCATACTCACCGCGTGTTCTAAAGTCGTCTGGTCTGGATCGCATTGTGCTGAGGAGATTTTCCGCAGGAATGTACGGTGGAACATCAGGACGTCTTCCGAGTCGATACCCACGCACCGTGTATCTCTGGATTGAGCCTCCAAATTTGATCTCGTGAGAACTAATCTGGGATGAAAAATCTCCAGCCCCTCCAAGATATGCTTGTTTTGCTTTGGCATAGCGAGTGAGGAGCGTGCCGCGACGGAAGAATGGGAAACCATTAAGGATGTAATCTTCTGGTTCCTGTGTATAGCCCCAATTTGTATTGAAGCCTTTTTCTGCAAGCGCTAAACTATCTTTGTATTTGAGGAAATCATCCCCAAACAGTGGATCGTACGTCTTGGTACGGAGATCGAAATAACTGAAATTTACTTCGTAGAACATCTTCGGGGTCAGAAAGTTCGTAAACTTAACGTTCAAGAGACCATCACCAAGTTCTCGTAACGGTAATCGTTCTTGATCGAAGATACTCTGGATCAAGAAATCATTCACACGTTCCTTCTGCCAGGAGTATGCGCCTCCAATACGAACGATGTATGGATTGAAATCGAAGGTAAGTGTTCCATTGACTGAGTAGCGGTTGCGCATCGTTCCGGGAACGTTGCCAGGTCCCCATTCAAGGACTTTGATCGCTTCCCGGACTCCGTACTGATTGGGAAATTCTTCTACGATGTTTTTAAATTCGAACGGCTCAAGAAACCGCACGTAGGTATCTCGCTGGAATTGATTCTCCCCTGCTACGAAGAGTTTTACTCGATCACTGAGTACAGGTCCACTGAGTGTTAGAACATAATCGCTGTAACCATAGGAATACGTCCCAAGAAATCTTTCTCCGGGATTATGTTTGAACAGTCCTTCAGAGATATTGATGTTATCGGTTTCGAGCTGCACTGTTGCACGGTAGCTCGTCGTTCCCGAACGAAGCTGCTGACGAACAATACCGGCATTCGCTCCACCGTATTCTGCCGGGTATCCGCCGGCGTGAACTTGAAATTCTTCAAGTGCTTCGGGAATGATGTTCGTCGCATTATCTCCTGTCAGGACGTTTCGTGTCGAAATCCCTTCGACATAGTATCCTACTTCGTCACTCCGACCGCCCCGAATATACAATCGCTGCGTACCACGATCTTCCTGCATCACGATGCCGGGCTGCAAGGCAACCGCATTCACAATACCACGCACTGGCAGTTTCTCCAGCTCTTCCTGGGTGGCAATGCGGACAACATTCGTTTGACTTTTGTTCACCAGTGGACGTTCTGCCACGATCTCAACCGGCTTTAATTCAATTTCGCTAGAGACTAAGGTAAAGTTGAGTTCCGTTGTGAGGTCGCTGCTGACACGAACACCGCTCGCTGTTACATCCTGGTAACCGACATAACTCGCTTTAACACTGTACTCACCTGGCGGCACACTCAAAATAACAAACTTGCCATCAAGATCGGTTGAACTGCCCACGGTCGTCCCGACAATGATAATAGTTGCACCGATGAGAGGCTCTTTCGTCTTTTCATCGACAACACGACCGGTAATTTTCCCATTCCCTCCAAAGCAAATCCCCACAAACCCTAACAGCACGATAATAAACAATAACATCCGCTTCATGGCTTCATCCTCTAAATCAAACATGTTAATAATTTAGAATAATATTTAATCATCATCAAATCTCCTTAACCGAAATGTAGAAGCACTATCGAGTATTGCAAAGGTTATACGGCGAAATCCATCAATCGTCAGACTCCCCGTCGAATCCGTGACTTCTGAACTGCCATAATTGAATACTTTCACACTGTACGTGCCTTTACGATATAAGAATCCTGACGTTGACGTAAACGGTAGACTATCGATCATAGCAGTCAACGTCTTCGTCGTTTCTCGGTCAGTATCCAGATCGAGAATCGTATAGGTACCATCGATACGTACCTTTTTTGCAGCAGAACTCATCGAGGCGTTCACAAAACGAAGTGCAAAGGTATCCGCTGGGGTGGGGAGTGCGAACCTATAGCGCTCATCGCTCCGTACGTATTCCACAACCGCATAGCGAATTAGTCCATCTTCTTCAGAAACTAAGGGTGTCCCATCATGGATCAAAAAGATTGAGAGTTTACGATCGGTATCTATGACAATCGTCGGCGATGTCGAATCTGCAGGGATCGTTTCTACAATTGTTCCAGTTGGAAGAAGATTCGTTACCGCCCTGAACGTTATCGCCGTATCGAACCTCGACGATCCACGCCCAACCGTATCTCGCTGGATTGCTCGCGAGGTATCAGTATACTGAATAACAACGGTATCTAACAGAGTGCCATTCATCATGAGGTGGACCTTTCTATTGCCTGCCGGAGTGTTTCGATACCCGCCAGCTGATGCAGAACTAAGCGAAGCAATCTGCGATCCGTCCTCTAAAATATTCATTGAGCCACTAAAATCAACAACGAATCTACGATAGTATTGTTTAGGATACGTCACGACGCGAGTCGTGTCATGGACATTAATGGTATCGCTTCCAACTATTTCCGTGTATTGCTGATCGCTCAGAGTTCGTGTTGTATCGACATCGCTCCGAAGATACAGTGTAATGGTATCAATACCCTGAGCGAGATGAACAAACCGCACCAGTGAACGAAAATCAAACTGATCATCGGGGGGACCTTGTGAAGGGATATCGACACAGCTCCAGAATCCCGTGAGAAGGGTTATGACTACGAGTAAAAGAAACTGTCGCCGCTTTGGATATATCATCTTAATTAACTGCTGATGTCATACAAAGGATATTGAGAAGATCGTGAGATTATCATAACATGGTTCTTTCCTTTTACTGTTACTCACCCCCTCTTTCATGAGGCTGACCAAAAAGTCCTTTGTTGTCACTCCCGAGTGCTTCTATCGGGAGTCCAGCATCTAAATTCTTC
>JACQVI010000060.1 GCA_016209795.1 Ignavibacteriota bacterium | reverse complement strand
GTATTGCCTATCTGACCTACGAACCTCCCCCACTACTGTGAAAACAGCCGGCGGTAGCTGCGCAATCGTCTTCACATCCGATATTCCTCTTTTCCAATAGCTGTCACCACTAAATCCTTTTTCTCCGAGAACTGCTGTGCAGCGACATGCGCAGCGCCTTTCAGTCCCTCTTTATTGTCATTAGAAATTCTCGCCAACTGAACAAATTTCAAGCCTTGAGGGCAGCCTCGCACTTACGGTTTCATGGCATAAGTTTTGACCTATGTATCAGAAGAAATGAGAACAGAACAATCAAAAGTTTATCAGGAGTAAACAATGAAACCAAGACCAATTAGTGATAGAGAATTTGAGCAGGAAGTTTCGAAGTCTGACGGACTTGTCATCATGGATTTTTGCGCGCCGTGGTCTCGTCCCTGCCGCATCGTGCTGCCAATCCTCGAAGTGCTTGGTGAGCGGTACAACGGACAACTCAAGATAGTTACGTTGAATGTCGACAAGTATCCAGAGTTGACTAAGGAACTTGGCATTGTCAGGATACCGACAATCCTCTTCTTCCTAGGAGGAAAAGTTGTCGATAAGGGCGAAGGTATTTCATCGGTGAAATACTTGGAAGCGAGGATCCAGCGCCTTCTCCCTATGCCTGAATGCGAGACAGATTCGGAAACCGGGCATTGTGGTTGCGGAAGTGCATAGGTCCTCGATATGAGACCAGAGTTGTGTAACTAAAAAACATACATCAATCACTTTAATAAGGAGTAATTGCCATGAAACAAATGATATCTGTAGCGCTGCTATCCACAATAGCCACTCTGTTCCTAAGCTTTACCAGTCTCGGTCAGGTCGCGGGGAAGAACGAGCTAAACGCCCGGATTGTCTCTGACGGGATGATTCTCGTTGGAGATCAATCAGACGATTCTCAAGTAGGACCGTATTTCGGCGGGAGCATCGGGTATGGATTAGGCTACGGTGTAACACTCTACGTGGAATCCGGTTTTGGGTGGACAAACTATGATTCGAAAGATGGTTTGCGATTGGCGCAGATCCCAGTTCTCGGCGGTGTCACATACAACTTCGGCGACTTGTTGGGTTCAACAATTGTACAGCCGTATGTTGGTGCATCTGCTGGGATAGCAAATTATTTTCTCCAGCAGGATTGGAACACGATCAGCATCGGTGCGTCCGAACAGAAGACCACCAACTTTGCGGTGGAAGGTCTTGTTGGCGTGAACTTCAGGATCCCTGATTCACCAGTCACCATCGACATCCGAGCAAAGTACGACCACGTCTTCTCTGATCGTGATCGTGGTGTTGGCTTGGAAAGCCACGAGTGGAATAACGTTGGGGTCGGTGGCGGTATCTCGTACAACTTCAGTCTCTAACAGTTAGCTGGTGCCTCTCCGTCGTATGACTCATGGTGGGATTCACCAATGATGTCAAAGACGGAAGAGGCGCCTTCCCAATAAAGTCACAATCGCCATGAAATACATTATTAGAACCTGTATTCTTCTTGTACTCCCGATCTGGAACTTGTATTCACAGCGGCCCGTCATCCTTACTGAGGATGCTCGGACGTTGGGAGCTGGACACATCGAATCTGGGATTGGCATCGAGTACTATAAGAAGTCCCAGGCTCCCGCTAATGATTTTCCCCAATCACAAATCCGACTCCTTGTTAGCTCAACTCATATTGGTGTAGCGGAGAATGTCGATTTAGACCTGGATTGGCGAGGACGCCTACTCGCTCGTTTCGAGCATGGAGAAGAGGGGAGCGACTGGGGTGATTTAATGATCGCTTCGAAGATCAATCTCATCACAGAGCGAGAGATTACTCCCTCCATTGGAATCCGAAGCGCCGTAAAGCTCCCGAACACCTCGTATCTGCCGTATCGACTTGGGAGTGACCAGACAGATTACTATCTCCATCTCTTAATTTCAAAGATGATTCAGAACGTCAACCTCAGTCTGAATGTGGGACTTGGCATTCTGGGAAATCCAGGGGCCGCAGGCTCCCAGGACGACAGCTACATTTACAGTGCTGCGGCAACCGTCCCCATCGGGGATCGGTTCCAATCGTTCGCTGAGGTGTTTGGATTCACCGGGTATTTTGAGAATGACCACAAACTCATCATGCGGTTCGGGACCTCAATGGAGTTACAAGGATTGCAATGGAACCTTTACGGAAGTGTCCGAGCGGTCGGGGATAACCGGGATTTTGCCACGGCTTTCGAATCGAGTGAGAACTGGAGCGTGGCACTTTTCATTAAAAAAGATTTTCAAATCTGAATTTTGTCTTAAGTAGCAGAGAATGTAAAATCAAAACCTAATCAACAATACTATTCACATTCATAAAGGAGAAACACATATGCAAACCAACATAAAAGAAACAGCGAAAAGTCTTGCCGGCTTACCGGAAGTCACACGGAAGCAAGCGCTTACAGAGCAGCTGACTAAATTCGCACAATGTTCTCTGGAAGAACGCACACAAGGTGTCGCAGCCTTGCTTGAAGGCATCTGCGATCTTCCTGAAGCAGATTGCAAAAAAGTCGCCAAGAGTCATCTTCAGTGCCTCTGCGAGCTGCCGGACCAGAGCAGGCAGCAGCTCTTACCGCTCCATGCACAAGTACTGAATGTAGCTTCTTCGAAATACAGACAAATGCAGATCGGTGTGGCGAAGGAACTGATTCCAGCGCTTGCGCCAGTGCAGCGTGGCATCATTCAGCAGTTTCTGGCTCAAATTTCAAGCTGATGATCTGAAAGTTCATTCGGCGTCTAATTCACATTAATCTTAAAACAATATAAGGAGCAACAACAATGACACATAATTCACGGAATCTCGGGCGATGGTTTGTTGCGGTTAGCTTTCTTGTTTCCGCCTTTCTATCTCCCATAATTTCTCTGGCGCAAGATCGTGTGGACAAGGTCTCTGCAAAAGACTTCAGTGGAACAGCGAAAGCCATCGAAAAAACATTGAAGAGTAAAGGCTTCATGATCGTAGCAACCGTTGACCATCAGAACATGCTGAAAATGGTAGGAGCAAAGATCAAAGGCGCAAAGACAATCGAGTTCGGCAAACCGGACATGATGAAAATGCTGATGCCGATGGCGCCAGAAGCTGGGCTTGAGATGCCAGGCCGTTTCTACATCTGGGAGCGTAATCCGCCGCAGGCGGACAAGACAGTGGTCAGCTATTACAGACCGTCCGTCGGGTTTGGTAAGTACGGTAATGAGATGATGACAAAGATGGGTAAGGACATGGATGGGATGTGGGAAATGATTGTCAATGAAGCCACAAAGTAATTGTTGAAGGAAGGGTTATCGAAGGTCCATCTCTCGGCTTCTGCTGTGAATCCAACACAATGGTTCTCTGAAGAGGTGCACCTTTCACTTCTTCTAAATATAAGGAGAAAATAATATGCTCATAACGTACATTGATATACTTTTCGTTCTTGCTGGTCTTGCCGGCATCGCGGTAGGATTCATACGTCGGAAAACAGTGCTTCCGCCTGTCCAGCCACCCGAAGCATCTTTTCAGGAAGTAATTCTTACAGCGTTAGCATTAATTCCGGCTGCTGTTGGTCCAAATATTCTCGTCGTGGCTCTTACCCCGGGCATGCCATCAATGGATGTGCTTACGGAGTACGTTCTTATCCCTTCGATAGTGCTACTGCTTATTGTGGCTGTTGTTGCTCATCGACTTAATCTAGAACGGTTGAGTAATCGTATTTGGACAGGGATTTGGGTTGGCGCAGTCTCAACCGCTGCGCTGGATGTGATCCGGCTGACCGGTTTTTCGCTCGGATGGATGCCGGGGAATATGCCGCGCATGTTCGGTGTGCTCATTCTTGATCAAATGGCGTTAGGTCCAGACGACCTTTCCGACTTCGTTGGCGGACTGTATCATTACTGGGCGAGTGCATGTTTTGGATTAACATACACACTCCTTGTTGGACGAACGCGCTGGTGGGGTGGTCTCATTTGGGGCATAATTATCGAAATCGGAATGATGACAACGCCCCCAATGGTCATTGCGATGGACACTGGTTACTTTGGACTGAAGCAAGGGTTTGGGGTTCTGGGCGTAAGTTTGACGGCACACATATCCTATGGTATCGTGCTCGGACTTTTGCTTGAGCGCTATACAAAACATCGAGGTTGGATATTGCGTATCGTGAAAGAGGCATTCGAGCGTCCTGTAACGTTGGTGCAATCGCTCAAGTAGATCATGATTGTAGAGGACAAAGAACTATGATTCTTTCCAGGACTCCTCTTTGGGCACAAATGCTTTTTCCCCGAATCATCCTCATCGTCTCCCTTCTCGCCGTTGGAATATTTTCGTTCACGATAGCCCTTGGCCTCACAATTGGTGGATTTCTTGCTGCTGGCATCAACTACATCGTTCTCTACAAGAAAGTTCTTCGACCTATTCGAATCATTCGTATGTTCAACAAGCAGCAAATCGAAGAGTGTACACCTGAGGATTGCAGCATCATGACAATTCCAGAAGACCTTATTCCGAATGGAGAACTCGGCGAGGTCATGCGCTCAAGAAACATGATGCTAAAGATGCTTGAAACTGCGCTTCGGCATGAACAAGAAAATTACAAGAGAATCATGAAGCTTGAGAAACTGAAGGACGATCTCTCGCATATGATTATTCATGACCTGAAAAGCCCTCTTGGGATTATGCTATTGACTCTTGATATTCTGAAGAACAACAATAAGCCTGCGAGAGATAAAACGCATCTTGCCCAGCAGGCGGTTAAGAGCGGGAAGGACATGCAGCGCATGATTCAGAATCTGTTAGATATCAGCAAGATGGAGGAGGGAAAGCTTGTTCTCCATCGGAGTTTGACACATTTCGATCAATTGATCCGGGAAACAATCACGGAGATGCGAGACAGTGGGCTTCTGGAACAACGAACTCTCGTGATCAATAATAAGGTATCTGGATTGCATGTAATGATTGATCCTGATCTGATTCATCGTGTTCTTCTAAATCTGTTCAGCAACGCTATCAAACACACTCGGGTAAATGGACGCATTGAGATCCATGTCGAGAGTGAACCTTCTGCCAATGAATTGCTCGTTGAAGTTGTTGATAATGGAGGCGGCATACCACCCGAATACCACAAAAAAATCTTTGAGCAGTTTGAGCAGGTGAACATCAAGGATCAAAGAACCGGCAGCGGACTTGGACTTGCTTTTTGTAAAATGGCAGTTGAGGCACATGGTGGAAGGATTTGGGTTGAGAGTGAGGAGGGTAAAGGAAGCGCATTCATTTTTTCGATACCGCTGAAAAAGACCCATGAGTCATTGAATGGTAGGAACGAAACCAGAACTAACAATATCGTACCTTTTTCGACTGGAACATAGGGATGTGTGTGTGATCTCAAAAATCCTAAAGGAACCTGCTGTCTTGGTGATGTAAATGCAGTAGTCAAAGAAGTACTGGCACGAAGGGAAAGCGTCTATAAAAACTTGACAGACACCCCCAGCGGGAATTATCTTAGAGCTACAGTAAACTTGTGGAATACAACTATGCTCAATCAAAAAGAAAAGAAAACCATTCGGCAGCGTCTTCGATATGTTGAAGGACAGCTCAAAGGCATTGAGAAGATGATCCAAGAAGATAGGTCGGTTCAGGAAGTCTTCGATCAATTGAAAGCGGTCGAGCAAGGTATTCACACGACTCTCTACGATGTCTTTGAAGATCAATTGAAGATGCATCTTGCTGAAGTACTTTCTGCGAGACTCGCAGCCTGTCCGGGCAACTGTAATGATGCCGAGCGGTTGCAATTCACTAAACAGCAATTTGCTCAGTTAGACCTGAAAGGAGTCATCGATTCATTGTCATGGCTTACTGGAAGAGAAGATGGCAATTCATCGTCAGTGATAAAGAAAAGGAAATTGAAAAATGAACAATAACATAAAATGGGCGCTGCTTGCAAGCGTTCTACTTCTGGCTGCACCATCCTTGCTATCTGCGAAACAAAAAATCGTGATCAGGGTGGATGGCCTCTCATGCGCTTTCTGTGCTTATGGGTTAGAAAAAAAGCTCAGTGAACTTGAAGGGGTAGAGAAGGTGGAAATCAATCTCAAGAATGGAACAGCGGTGCTTACAGTGAAGGAGAATAAAACCATCGCCGATGAGACTATCAAAAAGACAGTCAAGAACTCTGGGTTCACCCCTAAAGAAATCTCCCGAGAACAATCAACTCAAAAAGAAGTGCCGACGATGGAAACTATTACACTTAGTGTCACAGGTATGATGTGCAGCGGTTGTGTATTCAACATAAAAACGGCTCTTGAAAAAATTCCTGCTGTCAGCGATGTGGAAGTTGATCTCAACAGCGGCACAGCAGTGGTCAGCGTTGAAAAAGGAAGGGTGACTGTTTCGCATCTGATCGATGCAGTAGAAAAAGCTGGGCGATTTAAAGCCTCACTCAAACAATCAAACAATGAATCAAATCACAGAAAGGAGTAAGTATCCATGAAGAAAGGAATCATTGCGGCAGTTCTGGCAATTCTCTTGGGCGTCGGAGCATTCCAGTTAATAAATGCTCAAGATAACACCAAGAGTTGCTGCCCACGTCACGGAACCCCCGAGTGCAATCCGCCGGCAACGTGTTGCTGTGTAAAGTAAGCACTCCTCGCAGGGAGATACTGTATCTGGTGTCTCCCTGTTTGTTGAACGTGAACGTATGGTGCTCGACAAGGTCTCAAATATCTCTGGATTAATTTTGGGTTTTCTCTCACGCCCGTGCTGTGTGCTGCCATTTATTTTCTCTGTCTTAGGATTCAGCTCTTCCAGCTTGATTCTCACACTCGATTCCTATACAAAACTCTTTGCTGCTATGAGTGTAGTCTCGTTCGGTATCTCCTCATATTTCACATTCCGGGTGAAGGGGGCGGTGCTTAACAAGATATTGTTCATCATGAGCGTCACAAGTTCTGTCGCATTTCTGCTTGCTCCATATTTATGAAAAGTATTTGGTTTACTTTCACCTTTGTTCTCATCGCTCTCATTACCCGTCCAGTTGGTGTCCTTGCTCAAGGTCCACCAATCAATACTGATACCCCAATTTTGTTGGGACTTGAAGGGAAGGCAGCGATGGTTAGAGTTATGGTTGTGAAAAAATCACAGCTTTATCAAGATGGGGAAAAGATATCTGACTCGCTGCAGCGGGAAGTCGATGGAATGATGTTTCCTATCGCTATTCCGTATAACATCACCTCCGATTTTCTCGTCGGTGGGATGATACCATTGATGAATGTCAGAGCGAAATCGTTATCGGGCAGTAGTAGTTCGTTTGGATTAGGCGACCTCTCGTTGTTTGCAAAGTATCTGGTGGTTCAAATCGATGGCTTGCAGGAGACATTCCGCATTATTGGCAAAGGAAGTATCAAACTCCCAACTGGAAACAAAAATCTCACTCCACCACTAGGAACTGGCACAGTTGATTATTCTCTCGGTGCGGTGAGCGCATGGATTGGAAAACGTTTTGGTGTGTATGGAGATGTTTCGTATAGTCTAAATGGAACATCCGGTGGATATAAATTTGGGAATAGTCTTAACTATAATGTTGCTCTTGGCTTTCGAGCGTTACCTGCCGTATATGAAACTTATCCGACTGAGCAGTGGAATCTTTATCTTGAACTTAATGGAAAGCACACCGGCAAAGATGAGGTAAACGAGCAAGAACTTTCAAACACTGGAGGGAATATCATTTTTCTCTCCCCGGGCGTCCAGTACATTCCATCCAGAGAGTTTATTCTCGAAGCGTCAGTGCAAATTCCAATCAGCCAAAAACTCAATGGAACACAGTTAGGAACAAGTGTTATTGGTCTTATCGGGGTAAGAGCTTTGTTTTTCTGAGAAATCCCTTGTATACTAAGCATTGTCGGTTAGCCGACAGTTTTTTCATGCCTGGAACTTTATATTGAGTAACATCTGTTTAAAAGACAAATGATACTCTTACAGTTTCCACGGCAATCCTTTTGCGACATTAATATTGCCATGAAAGAAGTTTTAGAATAGTAAAACAATTAATCAACTCAATCTATAAATCACAAACTACGAGGAGAAACGTTATGAAAAGATACGTTAGCTTAGTTGCATTGGTTATATTGGCGATGCAGCTAGTCTTTGCCGGCGATGAGCCGAAGCAGTGTACGATAAACGTCAAGGGCATGACCTGCGGTAGCTGTGTCAATCGTGTGAAAAGTGCAGTGCGATCACTTGATGGAGTTCAAACAATTAACGTTAGTCTGGAAAAGGGCATTGCAGAGGTCAGTTATATTCCAGCGAAACTATCGGAGAATGATTTAATTGCTTCCATAGAAAAAACCGGATTCTCAGCATCTCTCGCAGAACCATCTCAAGAGAAGAAAGGCAAAGCTGAAATGGAGATGCCATCAAGTGCAGAATTTGATGAAGCTCGTGCCAAACTCCAGACTGGAAAAGAAAAACTTGCCAAAGATGGTAAGTATTCATGCTGCATTTCACCATCCTGCAACTTTTGCGCTATTGCAATGAATATGTGCCCATGCGGTATGAATGTAACAAAAGGAGAACCTGTGTGCGGCGAGTGCAAGGGCGGATGGATGGCAGGCTATGGTGCCATACCCGACATTAAACCTGAAAATGTCAAGATGATGCCCCCAGACAAGGCGAAAATGGGCTACGAGATGAGAGCGAAGATGATGAAAATGACAAAGGAGATGAAAGAAAAGAAATAAACGTCTGTGTTCTCCATGAACACTGATACTCTTCAATACGTAAAGATCGTTGCTTTGCTTCTTCTGTTTGACTGGGTGTGTTAACCCTACGTGCGACGCATCCGCAAGGCGAGATGCGTCGCACGTCGAACCAACACCGCCACTTTCCCTCATCCAATCCTTGTCACAAAGCGATCACTTCGTGAAAAGATGATAATACAAAATACTCGTCGCTGCTGCGGCAATAGCAAAAAACATTACGGCAGTTTGCATATCACCAAGAATTAACTTCCCCAATCCAAACAACACGTTATACACCAGGAGAATCCCAGCAATCCAATCGATGATCAGCTTGCCGTAGCCTGAGTCTTGCTTGACGTGTGGGAGTTGCTCTGCAATGGGCTTCCACCATCCGCCGGGATGGATACGCTCGAAGAATTTTTTTAGCGTATCGGAGTCGGTTGGCTTTGTCAGGAAAGTAGCCGCCAGCCACACAATCGTTGTGAAGCTAACAATCAGGAAGAGAGATTCCGGGAACTGGATCGTGGTGTAAAATTTCACGTACCCGTAAGCAATGAATGGAGCAATCATCGCCGCAATCTCAGACCACGCATTGATGCGCCACCAGAACCATCGCAAAATCAATACAAGTCCCAACCCTGCGCCTGCTTCAATCACAAACGCCCATGCCCCAGAGATCGTCCCCATAATCAGCGTGACGAGCAGTGAAGCAATCATCAACAAGCCTGTCGCCAAACGAGAGATCGACACATAATGCCGCTCATCTCGGTTTGGCTTTAAGAATCGCCGATAGAGATCGTTGATGATGTACGATGTGCCCCAGTTAAGCTGTGTTGAGACAGTCGACATGTAAGCCGCAAAGAATGCTGCAATAAGCAAGCCTTTTAGTCCTACCGGAAGATAATCTCGCATCGCATAGACAAAACCGAGACGCTTCTCATCAGGTCCAAGCTCAGGATACAGAACAAGCGATGCCAGTCCAACAAGAATCCAGGGCCAGGGACGGACACAGTAATGCGCAATCGTGAACCAGAGCGTTGCAAAGAGAGAATGCTTCTCGTCTTTGGCAGACATCATGCGCTGAGCAACGTATCCACCCCCGCCCGGCTCAGCACCCGGATACCACGATGCCCACCACTGCACTCCTACAAATGCGAGAAACGAAGTCAGACTCAATGCAAACGCACCACCGATGTTTTCCATCTGACTACTCTCACCGATCACAGGTGTGAAGCGCAGCGTCCAAGCTGGAAGTTTTTCCACCAAGCCACTCACTCCTCCGATCTGAGGTAAACCGAGCACTACAAACGCAAGCACAATGCAGCCAAACATCGCAAGGACGAATTGAAACGCATCCGTCACCGCAACACCCCACAGTCCGGAAAGCGCAGCATAGATCGCCGTCAACACCATCGCAAGCGCTACATACATCATCACCTGATCGTGTGGAATGCCGAACATTCCTTCGAGGATCGATGCCATTGCCAAATTCACCCAGCCGATGATGACGCAATTCATGAAGAGTCCAAGATACAGAGCACGAAAGCCGCGTAGAAAAGCTGCAGGCTTGCCTGAGTATCGAAGCTCAACAAATTCCACATCGGTCATGATGCCGGCGCGGCGCCACAGGCGAGCGAAGAAAAAAACGGTGAGCATGCCTCCAAAGACGAAATTCCACCAGAGCCAGTTGCCTGCGATTCCATTCTTGGCGACAAGTTCCGTTACCGCAAGCGGAGTATCGGCAGCGAACGTTGTTGCGACCATCGATGTTCCAGCAAGCCACCAGGGAAGATTTCTTCCAGAGAGAAAAAATTCATGCGTGCTTTTACCTGCCCGCTTGGAATAGTAGATTCCAACGTAGGCGCTGGCGAGGAAGTAGAGAAGTAAGATAATCCAGTCGACGAATTGCATCTTATTTTTTTGATTTGTGATTTGTGATTTGTGATTTATAAGAGTTGCTTCGTGACTTATGTTTACTAGCTGTGATAATTGATGCGGCGAGGATTGCTGTAAGTTCTTCAGCTTCTCGCATCAGACTGATCATCCTCTTCTGCTTCATGAGACCAGATTCCGTGATAAGCTCCATCCAATATGACGACTCATCTGCCTCTTCCTCAGCGACATTGAGTTTGGAGATAAATTCAGCGGTCGAGCGTGCCCGGCAAGCTGCTCTATAGTTTGCACCAACAGATGTTCCAGAACGAAGGAGTTGATTACCAAGTACCCTCGCAGTCTCAGACCTGGACAGGGAATTTACAAGTTTTATAACTCGCAATGCAAATGCTTTCGTTCTTTGCTTGAGTCCCTGTTCGGTCATTATCGATTCTCCATTGTGATTTTTTATGTTATCTTAATCAGAAATCAAAAATCAGAATTCTAAAATTGCTCAACATTTGTCAACTTTTCCCGGAGTAGTCCGCTCATAGTTCCTGTAACGAGCGTAATGGAACTCCCAATCACCGTATACCATGTCCATCCAAATGATTTTGATGACACTACGACAATCATTGTAATGATGCCTGACACAAAGCCTACGATGGCATCCGTTTGTTGAGCCTTCTTGTTCATGACACCAAGCAAGAACATCCCCAGTAACCCACCGTACGTGAATGAAGCAACACCAAGTGCAATCTCCACCAAGGCTGTCGATTCACTGTAAATGAAGAACATCGCCACGCAGACAAGGAGAATTGCCCACAGAAGGGTAATGATGCGAGAAAGAAACAAATCTTTTGCATCGGAGCTGTTCTTCCCAAAGTATGGCTTATAAATATCCAACATCGTTGCCGAGGCGAGAGAATTGACCGAGCCTGAGAGCGTCGACATCGCAGCAGCAAGTAGTCCCGCAATGATCAATCCGGATAATCCAGTTGGAATTTGTTCGATGATGAACTTGGGAAAAATTTCGTCAGCTTTTAACAAGCCAAGTTCTGTAAAGGAAGCCCCATGATAGTAAGCGAACAGAAATAAACCAATGAAGAGGAAAATCGTAAATTGCACAATCACGATCATTCCGCTCCCAATGAGTGCTCGCTGGCTGTCTCGCACCGTTTTCACCGTTAACAATCTCTGGACAATCAGTTGATCGGTGCCGTGTGATGCCATTGAAAGAAACGCTCCCCCGACAAGGCTAGCTGCAAGAGTGTATGGTGAAATGAAAAATTCCGACAATGATTTCTCGAAACCAAGACTAACGAGGGAAAATTTTCCAGCTTGTTCTGATGATTGCAGCATCGTATCAAGTCCATTCGGTAACTCGCTGAGAATAACAAGGACTGCAGCAATCGCTCCTGCAAGATAGATGAACATCTGGATAACATCAGTCCAGATCACTGCACGAACTCCGCCAATATACGTGTAGACAAGTGTGATTGCAGCCATGGCGATGATCGAGATGACGTAGATGTGCTCATTCGATACACTTGCAAATGACTGCCATCCTCTCATCAGGATTGCAAGCGGTATCGCTGTTGCAAAAAGCCGAACGCCATCGGCAACTACACGCGTGAACATGAAGGTAACACTGGCGATATTGCGAGCTTTCGAGCCAAACCGATTATTCAAAAACGCATACGCTGTTTGAAGCTCACCCCTGGCATAGGCTGGAAGAAACAGAACGCTAACCGCAATTCTTCCAAGTAAATACCCGAATGTTACCTGTAGAAAATTGAGATTCGTGAGATAGGCTAATCCTGGAATACTAATGAAGGTAAGTGTACTGGTCTCCGTTGCAACAACGGCAAAACAGACAGCCCACCAGGGGATAGCTTTTCCTCCCAAAAAGTAATCGTGTGTAGATTTTTGTTTTCCGCTGGTAAGGATGCCAACGGCGGCGATACCAATGAGATAAGCAGCTACGATGACGTAATCAAGGGCGGTGAATCCCATCAGCGCATCGATGGAAACCGGAATCTACTCTACCGTCCTGAATGAGCCAGTCAACGAGCGATCGCTTGCTCAATCTTCTCGCTGATGGAAAAGACGCGATCAAGCTGGGAAATCTTCATTAAATCCAACACCTTCTTCTGGACGTGAACAAGATGAACGCTTCCACCATGCTCGCGCATTGTGCGGTCCGCAATAAGGAGAGCACTCAATCCGCTGCTATCGCAGAACTCGACCTCTTTCATGTCCACCACTAACTTCTCATTAGTCTTGGGCTTGCAGAGAACAAGGAACTCAGCCTTTAGTTCCGGCGAAACAGTGGCATCAAGTTTCCGCACGTGAAGTGTGAGGATCGTCGCCTTCCCGTTTTTTCTGACCACAAATTTCATACTTTCTCCGAATAAACAGATTTAAAACATTGCTAAACACGACGCAAAAGCTTCGTAGATCGCTTTCGGCGTTCGCTGCTTGTTCAGGTTTAATTGCACATTGAAGAACAAGTCAGACGCTGCATGCGCAAATCCAACACGCACCTTTGCATGTGATGCTTTGCAAATATACGCAGTATAGAGGACGAAGTCAAGATTAAAATCCACAGCAACGTCGTATGGACGTGTAAAGATACGACGCAGGATAGAAGTTGTCGGTAGAGAAAATTTGTTCAGGTCGGCTGGATCCATGCGGATGACTTCACATTTAGGAAAATCGATCAGCGACGTTGCTCTAGTACTCGTGTGAATCACCGTCAAATTCAAGTGCGTGAGACGATCCCGAAACTTCCTCAATGCATCGCCGGCACACGCTGCCTCTTGATATCCAATGGGCATCGCAATCAGAACGTTTTGTGCGCCTCGGAAGAAATCCGTCATCGGTTGCGGTGTATCGATATCGCTGCTAAACTGGAGCCTCGCAAACTGGTATCCTAAGAATGCAAATGTTCGTTCAAACATCATCGTATGACTATGCTTTTGTTTTTCCGATCATAGAGATGAATTTCTTTTCATCCCACAACTCGATCCCTAATTTTTTTGCTTTCTCAAGCTTCGATCCTGCCTCTTCACCAATGATCAATACATCAACATTTTTTGAAACACTGGAAGCAACACGTCCGCCTAACAGCTCAATTGCTTCTTTGGCTTGCTCTCGAGTAAAAGTTGTCAGTGCACCGGTAAGCACAAACGTTTTCCCGGCAAGCTTACCCGAGGCTTTTTTCTTGTCGGATTCAAATCGGATGCCTGCGTTCTGCAAACGATGGATGATTTCAAGATGTTTCCTATTCTTGAAAAATCGTACAATGCTTTCCGCAATCTTCGGTCCGATCTCGTACACCGCCTCCAATTCTTCCTGTGTCGCTTTCTTCAGTTTATCAATCGATGAAAAATGATCAGCAAGGACTTGTGCAACGCCGGCTCCAACATGTCGGATGCCGAGCGCATACAGCACACGATGATACGGTTTTTGCTTGCTCGTTTCGATGCCATCGAGTAGATTCTGGACACTCTTCTCACCCCACCGCTCAAGCTCACATAACTTGGCTTTGTGTTTGTGAAGATCATAGAGATCAGCGATGTTCTTGGCAAACTTTTCGCTCACCAATCGATCCACAATCGCTTCACCAAGCCCGGGAATATCCATAGCACCACGGTAAGCCCAATGTTCAATACGCTCACGGACCTGCTTGGGGCACTCATAGTTATCGCAGAAATAATTTGCCTCATCCTGCATTCGGATAAGTTGGGAACCGCATTCCGGACACTTCTTGGGAAAAACAAAAGGGGTAGCATTTCTCGGTCTTTTCTCCTTAATGACTGCAGTGACTTTTGGAATCACATCACCACCACGCTCAACGATCACAGTGTCACCCTTTCGAATATCCAGCTCGCGGATGTAGTCTTCATTGTAGAGAGAGGCACGACTGACGGTTGTCCCGCCAAGAAACACAGGTTCAAGATCAGCTACAGGTGTAATTGTCCCGACACGGCCTACTTGCAATCGAATCTCACGAAGTTTTGTCTCAGCTTTTCGAGAGGCAAACTTTGCGGCAAGCGACCAGCGAGGACTCTTTGCAATAGCACCTAACTTTTCTTGCTGGTCAGGTGAGTCTACTTTGACAACGATGCCATCAATATCGAACGGCAACTCATCGCGTTTACCTTCCCATCGCTTCCAATGTTCAATCACATCATCGATTGTGTTACAAAGCTTTGCATGTTCATCAACAACAAAGCCAAGCTTTTTCAGCGTCTGCAGATTTTCGTAATGGCTCTTCAGCTTCTTGCGCTCAGATCGAAGGGCATAGGCATAAAACTTTAGTGGGCGTGTTGTGACGATCTTAGAATCTTGCAATTTCAACGTCCCCGCCGCAGAATTCCGAGGGTTAATGAACACCTTCTCACCTGCTCGTTCACGCTCTTGATTCATTTTTTCAAAATCTTTCCGAAACATGATCACCTCGCCGCGCACTTCGCAATCTAACAAAGCTGAGTCACTCGCCTCCAGTCGCAGCGGAATAGTACGGATTGTTCGAACGTTATTGGTAATGTCATCGCCTTGTGTTCCATCGCCACGTGTGGCACCGAGAGTGAGTATTCCTTCCGTGTATCGAAGACTCAGTGAAACACCGTCAAACTTTAGCTCACATGTGAATTTAATGGACTCTCTCGGGAGAAGGGACCTAACCCTCCGATCAAAATCTCGAATCTCTTCTTCAGAGTATGCATTGGCAAGACTGAGCATTGGAACATCATGAGTAACGGTCGGAAACTCTTTCGTCGGCACACCACCAACTCGATGTGTGGGAGAGTCAGGTGTAATAAGTTCAGGGTACTGCGCTTCCAATGCCTGCAATTCTCGCATGAGCTTGTCGTACTCCTCATCAGAAATCTTTGGTTCGGCAAGTACGTAGTAAAGATAATCATGATGTCTCAGCTCCTTGCGAAGCTTTTCTACTTTCCGTACTATGGCAGGGTCGATGCCTTTCATAGTTTGTGCTATTGTTTCAATGTATTCCACGAGAGCGAAATGTTCTTTTTTGGTTTTCGTTCTGTTCCAAATGAACCAAGCTTTCGGTTGTTGAGGGTTAAGGAAATTCCAGCAGCATTCCCGACAGAGAGTAGGAAGTTATCTTTTGCTTTCCATTGCATGCGGTAATGAGGAGGCAGTGTGTATTCGTTTGTGATGGTCCCGTCAACGACGATCTGTACCCAGACCGATTCTTTCGTCACTCCTTCGAGAATCAGACTATCTGATCGACTTATTGCTGATGGCGTTGCTGTATCTGTTGTGATCGTATTTCCGAGTTCGCCTTGTTGCTTTGCAACCATTTCGCTGAAGGAAATTTCTTGTACCGACTGTGAATCATCATTCTTATTAATAAAATAGAGTGTTACGCCGAGGCCTGCGATCAAGAGGAGCAATAACGCAACGAGAACATTCCGTTGATGGGGTTTTGCAGACTCAGGGATAATAGGATGAATATTTGCTCTGATGTCTGCCACTGTTTTAGTGAACCCAGTTTCAGGTTGAGTAACCGTACTCGAAGGCAGAACCAGTGCCTCATGTCGTAAGAGTTCTTCCGCATTAAGTCCAAGTTCTTCTGCATAGGTTTTGATAAACGCCCGTACATACGTCAAGGGAAGCTTAGGAATGATACCCTGTTCGACATCCTCTAAAAATTTTTGGTTGATACGCGTCGCAACGACAATGTCGACAAGTGTTCTGCCCTGGGCTTGCCGAGCAGTCCGAAGCTGTTCACCGATTGATGCTATTGGGTTCACGAAGGAAACAATCTGATTGATTACTGGAAATTTCCAGCAAAAAAATACTAAGAAGCAGTCTGAATTCCAAATTACTGTTATGACATCGAAGAGACTGGAACGCTATCCAGGACTTTACGAACTTTCTGAGCAAACTCGTCTATTTCGAACGGCTTTTGGATAAACCCATCAATCGATTGCGTGAATTTGCCATCCTCGATCATCGCTGTACTGTAACCGCTGCAGACGAGCACTTTGACAGTTGGGAAGAGTTCTTTGATGCGCTCAAACGTGACACGACCTCCCATACGAGGCATATTCATATCGAGAATAATCAGATCGAATGGCTGCCGGGCTGTCGTTAACTTTTGAATCGCTTCCCTCCCGTTATAAGCCACTTCAATGCTATAGCCCAGATCTTTCAACAAGTCTGAACCGATCTCACCAATCGAGATCTCGTCCTCGATAAGGAGAATCCGCTCCGTTCCGCCGACCATCTCAACCTTTTTCTTTTCAACAGGCTTGACCATTCGACCATCAGTCACTTCCGGAAGGTAGATAGTGAAGATC